>NZ_JBHVST010000183.1:0-12661 GCF_042885015.1 Streptomyces sp. NPDC058086
CCGGACCGGGCTGCGCGCCGAACACGAGAAGCAGATCGACGAAGAAGCCCGTGCAGCCCACTGCGCGAAGATCGAGCAGGCCGCCAGGTCGGCCGCACCAAACAAGGCTTAGAGGCCTCTAAACCCCTTGGAATCGATCATCTAGGCATCGGCGGGCCCGTGGTCGAGGACGGCGGCGGCGATGAGCTGGGCGGCGGGGGAGTGTGGGGGTGCGGGCGGCACGTTTCGGCGATGTGGTCGGCGTCTTCCAGCTCGGGTTGCTGGGTAGTGGTGGCGGCGGTGATCTCCAGCCAGGTGTCCTGGGCGAGGCTGACGGCGAAGGCGAAGTGCCCCACTCCGTACAGCGCGGCGGCCGGGAGGCCGGCATCAAGGGCGGCGCGCCAGATGGCGGAATCTGCGCCATGGCACCACTCATGACGTCCTGGCCTGCTGGTTCGACGTGGACCGATCCACCATCACCACCCGCGCCATCGGCGAGGTGCGGCTCGTGCTGGTGCAACGGGGCTGCACCGTCGCACCGGGCGTCCGGCTGCACGCTCTCGCCCAGGTCACATTTGAGGTCACCCCGCTGCATGGGTGTGCTCAGAACTCAGTCCTGTGGCGGGTCGGGGTGGTGGGCGTGGATGGTGAGTCCGGTGATCCGGCCTGATTGGATGACTGGGCCGTGCTGTACTCCGCCGTTGATGTTGTTGTGTACGGTGCCTGGCCGCGCCGCTTCGCTCTGGAGGTGCTGCAACGACGTGAGCAGTTCGCGCAGTTCGGCGCCGGAGGCGGCGCGGGACTCCAGCAGATGTCGTAGGTATGCGTCCCACTGTTCGACGGTGTCGCGGGCCCCGTGTGGATGGCCTGTGGACTGAGAGGCGAGGAGTCGGGTCCGCGCGGCGTCCAGGTCGGTGATCGTGGAGTTGCCTGGATCGCTGCGTGAGAGGAACCGCCGCAGGAGCTCGCGGGCGTGTGTCCAGGAATCGGTGACCATGAGCGAGACCAGGGTGGTCGCTCCCGACGCGGTCAATGCGGCCAACTCGCTGTCCATGGTTCTCCTTCAAGTAGAGCTCGGACTCCGGGTATTCGGCCGTCTGCGTCATCTGGGGGGTTCTGGCTCTTCCGGCTCGTCCGCGTGGGCGGTGAAGGCTGCTGGTGGGTCGTAGCGGCGCAGCAGTTCATCGGCCGTCTCGTGTTTGTCCTGCGTTCTGATGATGTCGGCGATCTGCTTGGTGAGCATTCCCCGTCGGCCATCTCCGCTGGTGAAGCCCATGCCGGTGAGGAAGGCTTCGAAGTGGTCAGCGGCTGTCGGTTCCCGTTCGACGGGAGTGGAGGGCCCGTTGGGCGTGGGGATGAGGTCCTGAAGCCGCTCGGGGATGTCGGTGTCGTTGGCTGCGGATGTGAGCTGGGCAAGGAGACCGAGGTCTGCCACGGTCTTCTCTATGTGGTTGTCGTTCTTGGCCAGCCACCAGACCACCGCGCTGCCGGTGTCCTTGAGTACGTCGTCGCCCAGGTATTCGCGCTTGCTCTGCTCGTATTTGCGCTGGTGTTCCCAGACTGCCTTGTCCTTGCGGACCTCAGCGAGTTTGGTCAGCCGTTCCTGGTCGGGTTCGTGCAAGGTGAGCGTGATGTTTTCTGCCATGACTTGGAGGTGTCCGGTGTGGTCCGGGCGCATTCTGCTGAGGGCACCGCTCAGTTCGTGCTGAACGAGTGAGGCCCGGCCGGGCTCCCGTTGTTCGGCGAGTGTGCGGGCGCGGTCCAGCACCGCTTCGACGGCGAGGCCTGCCGGGTTGAGGACGGGGTCGTCGCCATGGGTTTCGAGGGGGTGCCACCGTACGGTGGCGGAGAACACGAAGTCGTAGTCGGCCCATAGGCTGGGCAGTGCGACGCGGCTGACGTGGTGTTCCCTGCGCTCGATTGGGGTGGCGGGGAGGAAGTTCGTGAAGTCGGCGGGTAGAGAGCCGCGGCGCATCGTGGCGATCTTGAAGGCTGCTGCGGGAGCACCGGCGACGGCAAGGGCCAGGGCGGCCCAGGCCCATGTGGGCCACTCCTGCACCAGGCCGAGGATGGTCAGCAGTAGGGCACACAGGACGGTGAGGAAAACGGTCGTCGTCTTGCGGCCGGTGGTCATCGTGTAGTCCCCCTGGGCGGTGCGGGTGGAGTCGGTGCGGCCGGCGGGCGTAGGCCCTGGGCCGTGGAGATCTTCTGGAGCAGGCGTTCGGTGGTTGCGGCGCCGGATGTCCGTCCGCCGGGGGCGGTGGGCTCTGCGGCGCGGGCGGCCGAGTACAGCGCTGCGAGGATGCTGCCGCTTCGGTCTGCGGCATCGACCAGCAGAGCAAGCAGCCGGTCGCGATGGCTGTCGGCGGTGCAGGCCGTGTGCAGCCATCGTTCGGCGTACGGCTGCCAGTGCGGCTGCGGCAGTCGGGCGAGCGCCTCCGCCCAGCCTGCTACCGCGCAGTCCTGGACGCCCTTTTCGTCGATGAGCGGGCGCGGCGCGCCTGCAGGGTCCGTGAGTGCCACGGGGTCGCAGATCCGCAGGAAGAGGCGGGCATCGACGGTCGGTGCGGCCGAATGACGGGTGAGGCGATCGAGCATGCGGCGGCGAAGTCGGGCGCTGGTCGCCGCAAGGCGGCACAAGGCATCGAGAGCGGGGGTGGCGCCGCGTTCCCGGCGGGCCAGGTGATGCAGGCGGGTCACGGCCTGGTCGGGGTGGGTGGGTGCGATCACGTCGGTGCAGGCGCGTAGGAGAACATGCGCGAGGTTCCCCGTCAGCTGCTTGTCCCTACACCAGGAGTAGACGAGCATCCGCAGACTTCGGCCGTAGCGCGGGTCGTGGAGACCGCAGGCCAGCGTGTCTACAGCGGCCTCCAGCCGGGCACGGCTTGTGGGCGCAGCGCTCCACTCCTCCGCCAGGAATGCCAAATCGTTTCCCCGTCCGGTGCGCAAGTACTGGTCGGCGAGCCGGCTCACCAGTCTCTTGCGCAGGTCCGAAGTGATATGCGGATCGTCCAGCTCCGTACTCTGAGCGGTCCAGGTGCTGAACGGGTGCCGCAGGTCAGGCATGTGGTCCCAGAAGTGAGCGCGGACCGCGGCGTCGTAGTCCAGCTTGTCGAACCGCACGCGGCCGTCCGGCCCGGCTGCTGCACAGATCTCCTTTAAACGCTCGGCCAGGTCTTTGCCTTCGAGTGAAGGCGTCTCGTCCTGCGGCGTGTTGAGGGTGCTGAGCAGGAGTGCGGCGCCGCGGTGGATGACGTCAGCATGCGTGCCGTGGAGCATGGCGGTGGCGAACAGCAGCGCCCGCTGTGGAGCGGCGCACTGTGTCGCGACGAGCTTGGCGACTTCGTTGCGCCACTGCGTGCGTGCGTCGCGGGACTGCTTGCACCAGGTGGCGAACCCGTCACGTACCGGAAACGCTGCACGGGCTCGGCGCACGCGGTCGGCGAAGTGTGCGATTTCCTCCATCGGCGGCTGTTCTTCCAGGAACTCATCCAGCGCCGGGGCGGGAAGCAGGTACTCCTCGTGCGGTATCCGGTGGAGCCGAAGATGCCGCCGGAAGACCTCCATGTCCGGCGGGCGCGCGATATCGGCCCGGTAGGGCTGGAGGTGAGACTCCAAGGCGCCGTCATGCGGCATGACGACCACCAGATGAGCCTGCTGTTCCTGCACGGCCTGGCGGAGCGCCGACAGGTCCCTGCGCGTCTGAGCCCACTGGGAGACGTCCGCCTCGGCAAGGTTCAGCAGCAGCCGGTCACCGACGCCGACCAGACCGGGGTCGGTGAGGGTCCCCTCCTCTTCGCCGGGCAGAAGCTCTCGGAAGATACCTGCGCCCTGGTGAACCTCGTGCAGCAGGACGCATGCTGCCGCGGTCCTGCCGCTGCCAGGAGCGCCGTGCAGGATCACGGTGCTGCTGCCGTCGAGCACACGGCGTGCTCTGCCCATCCCGGTGGGGTCGACGAACTGCTGCCGGAGAAGGCGGAGCTGGTCATCTGCGATGCGGCGCGGACTTCGGCCGGGCGCCTCCTGGTCCCCAGGGCCCACATTGACGGTGTAGCTGTAGAAGTCGCCCGAGCCGGCGTGCACCGGGCCGCCGGGCTGCTCGACGCGCGTGGTGAACGTATCGCTCACCGTTCGTTGCCCTCGGGCTGGCCCGAGTCACCGAACTGGTGGCGGACGTCACCGTGCTGATCACCCTCGATGCTCGTCATGCCGTCACCCGAGTAGTGCCGATCACCCGAAACGTGGCGCGAGTTCTGGTAGATGTTTCCCTGGCCGGAATGCACGGGACCGGTTGACCCTTTGATCACGGTGTTGCCGACGTCTCCGGTGAAGTCCTGGCTCTGCACGGCCGTTCCGCTGACGGCGCCGGCCGAATTGGACACGGAGCCGGGATCAGGCGCCGGTACTTCGGCGTGGTCGAGGTCGTAAAGCTCGGGAACCATCTCGGCTACCAGGTCGCCCAGGCGCTTCAAGTCCGCTTCTGCGTTCTGTGTGTCCAGCCGCACGGACTGCAGTTCGGCCAGCCTCGCCAGTTCGTCCGGCAGTTTTTCCTTGCGCAGGCGCTCCGTCCCCCTGCCTGCGAGGACGGGCACCACCGGCACCCCGCAGGTGAACGCCTCCTCGATCTCCTTGCGGACCCAGTCCTCCGGGTCGCGCAGCCGGGACTGGAAGTTGAGCCAGTCGGCCCCGATGACCGCCAGCACCAGTGCGCTGCGGCGCACGTTCGTGAGGAGGGCGTCGGGGTAGGTGGAGCCCGGAGGGATGGACCGCGAGGCGCGAAACGCCCGGTCCTTGCCGAAACGGTTGGCAAGCTCGTTGTCGATCAGGGCGGCGATGTCATTGCCGTCCCCCGTGCGGTAGTTGATGAACACGTCGGGCATGCCAGGTTCCTCTCAGGAGACAGGGAGTCGGGACAGTGCTGCCAGGCGTGGCTCCAGCCGGCGCACCAGGGCGTGGCCGGAATGGCGGGCCAGGACGCGGGCGAGGCGACGGAGGTCGATCGTCACGGTCGCGGACCGGACGGCCACCACCCCATCGAGCAGCGGCGCCGCCAATGCGCAGGCGTGGTCGATCTCGCCGTGCGACGCATAAGCCAGCGCCCGGCGTACGCCGTAGCGCACCTGCGTGCGCACCGCATCAGCCGAGACCAGAGCGAGCTGGCGGTCCAATTCCTCGGCTGCCTTCCGCATCTGGCCGAGGTCGAACAGACACCACCCGGTGATCATGCCGACCGAGTCAGGCAGATGCATGCTGCCGATCACCGGAGCGTCGCCCTCGCTTTCCTGGCGGGCCAGCAGTGTCCGGGCCCGGTCCAGAGCGCGCAAGCACGCGTCACCATCGCCGGCGAGAGCGTGCCCCTGCGCCTCGCGCTGCGCGGCAAGACCCCGGATCCGCGGCGGGAGCGTGCCGCTCTGCGCCCGACGTGCCAGAGCAACGGTCTGCTCGGCATCGTCCTGATACAGCGTGACCAGGGCCCGCCGGACCAGCGCATACCCGGCCAGTGCCCGGTCGCCACCGGCTGCAGCAAGGTCCACCGCGCGCTGCGTCCACCACAGCGCCGCCTGCTCGTCACCCGTCTCCTGCACCAGCCAGCCGACGTACTCGGCGTACCGGGAGCCCAGCGCCAGCAACTCCTGGCGGGTGCGGGAATCCACGTGCGCGGACAACTCCCGCAGCGTATGAGTCTGCGCTATCAGCCCGGGCAGCAGGAAGCCGGGCTCGACGCTCTGGCCGAGCCGCCGGTAGTGCGTGAACAGCGAACGGGATGCATCCAGCATCCCCATGCCCCCGGTCGGCGATACGCGGCCCTGGCCGCCCGTACGCCAGCTCATCAACGAGGCTGCCCCGGCGCTCACGACCTGCCGCCGGCCCACGGGCTGAAACTCGCTCGAACCTTCCGGTGACAGCCGCATCACCCACTCCTCCTCATTGACCCCGTAGGGAGCCGGTTCCTTCGGCACGTCAGTAACGGGCGGGGAGACCAAAGCGATCAGTGCTCCGCCGGCGTGGAGGGCGGCGTCGCACAACCGAGCCAGATCACGGCTGGGCGCTTTGATGCCTCGTTCGACCTTGCTCAACTGCGCCTTGCTGTAGTGCACGACGGCGGATAGCGCCGTGAGACTCAATCCGGCGCCCAAGCGCCGCTTCCTCAGCTCTTCGCCGAACTCGCTGGACGGCTGCAGCACGGAAACCTCCAGGACCGTCCATCCAGGTGCAAGAGGGTTGCTGCACGAAAGAGTGCGGCACCCCGGACTGGACGGACAAGGCAAATGGCACTGTTTCCCGTTTCCTCTCCGCAGACGGGAGGCACTACTCGCGACGAGAGGGACCCGCCGGGTCGGACGCCCGACCCGGCGCGGATAACCGGAAGCGGGGCGTCGCGCGTCACAGGCCATCACCTCCACTCCCAGCCTCCTCCTGGTCGCCGCCGCATACCTCCGATGCTGGAAGGGCGCGCGAGGCGGCCAGGGCAGTGAGCCGGCGATCAAGGTGCCGGTGTCGATATGGGCTGAACACCATCGCCATGCGAGCAGCAGGACATGCCCTCGGTCATGTCAGCAGCCCGCTGGTCGCACGAGGCCGACAAAGCCGGCCGCTCTCGTTCGTCCATTGATCGGGGCGGAAGGCTTCGACCTAGGGGTTACCGGGACTGGCAGTCAGCCGCGGTCACGGAGGCTGGCTTCTTCGAGGTCGAGTTCGTGCTGGATCCGGCGCCGGGTGACGTTGCTGATCTTGTTCGCTTCGTAGAGGCGCTGGAGCTCGGCCGCCTCGATGGAGATGAGTGTCCGGCGTATCTCGCGGTAGGCGTCGGCAGGACGGGCGTCCGGGTCGCTGTAGTGGGCGTCTTCAGCCTGGTGGATGCGCGCTTCCAGATGACGACGGGCCTGTTTCAAGGCGGCCTCGGCGGCGGCACCCAGATCAGCGAGCTGATCCAGATCGCCAAGCTGTTTGAGCTCTTCGAGAGCGGCGTTTGCAATGTGTCGGCGGGTCCGGGCCTCCTCGCGGGCGGTCCGCTCCGGTTCCAGAGCGATGCCGGAGCGGCGGACGACGGGGACCAGGGTGAAACCCTGGAAGATCAGAGTGAGCGCGATGGTCCCGGTAGTGAGCGTGAGAATGAGCGCCCGGTGCGGCAGCGGCGCCCCTGTGTGGGTGACCAGGGGGATGGAGAGCGCGGCTGCCAGCGGCATGACGCCTCGGGTACCCGCCCAGGACAGGACAGCCGGGACGCGCCAGGAGAGGCGGTTGTCGACCTCCCTGTGCCGGTGGTGGATCAGGGCGGACAGCGGGAAGATCCACAGCAGGCGAATCGCCAGCAGAGTGAAGGCGATCACCGGCACCCACAGCGGCCAGCCGTGCTCGTCGCGCGCGAGATGACGGACGGCCGAGGGGAGCTCGAGGCCGATCAGGGCGAAGACGACGCTCTCCAGCAGGAAGGTCACGGTGTCGTAGACGGCGTGGACCTGGAGGCGGACGGGGGCGTTGCTGAGCTTGTGGCCGGTGCTGCCGAGGACGACCCCGGACACGATGACGGCGGTCACGCCGGAGGTGTGCGATTGCTCCGCGATGACGTAAGAGGCGTACGGCGTGACCAATGCGATGACGGTCTCCAGCATGGGGTCCTCGGTCCGTCTGCGGATCAGGGCCACCACTGCGGCGACCGCCGCGCCGATGAGACCTCCTCCGCCTGCAAGGATCAGGAACTGCTCAACGGTCCCGGGCACACTGATGGCGCTGCCGGACACCGCAGTGGCCACGGCGACCTTGTACAGGACCAGTGAGGTGGCATCGTTGAACAGGCTTTCCGCCTGCACCATGGCCTGCACGCGCGGTGGGAGAGACAGGCGCCGGCCAAGCGCGGTCACGGCCACGGGGTCGGTGCTGGCCAGGACAGAGCCGAGGATGAACGCGGTCGCGGCCGTGAGCGGGGTGATCGCGTGGGCCACGTACCCGACGCCGATGGCCGAGGCGAGGACCAGGCCGAAGACCAGGCCGGTCACAGGCCGCCACACGGTGCGCAGGTCGCGGACGGAGATTTCCCCGGCCGCGGCGTAGAGCAGCGGTGGCAGCACCAGCACGTTGATCACGTGAGGCGGCAGGCGCACCTCTGGAACCCAGGGCATCAGCCCCACGACCAGACCGGCAACTACGAGGAGCGAGGGGGCGGGCAAGCTCCAGCGTCGGGCACCGGTCGCCACGGCAGTGGCCAGAACCACGAGCAGCAGGATGACAGTCAGGCCGGTCATGGAGTGTCCCGGGTGGGTTACGGCTTGTTACCCCCCTCTGACCAGGTGCTTTATAAACGTAACCGACCTCGGGCGGTGATGCAGCTGACAAGGAGCCGCGACCATCCGGGGCGCGGCAGTCGTTGCGGCGGCGCACCTGCCCATGGTCAGGCCCTGCCGGCGGTGAGCGCTCCGGGCTCGCACATGCGATCGACGGTCGCCTCGCGGTCGGGGTGACCGGCGAACTGGTGGAGAGGCGGTATTCCGGAAGCGTGCTATCCGGTGCCCGTCAACTTGTCAGCCGGTCAACTTTTCAGCGAACCCAGGAATTCCAGCAGCGTCGCATTGACCTGGTCGGAGTACCCCTCGGCGATGCAGTGGCCGCAGCCGGGCAGGATGTGTGCCGGTCCGATGCCCGGGTGAAGCGTGGGCAGAGCGGGGATCAGTTGGTCCATCCCCGGGAACCCGTAGACCAGGTCACGGTCGCGGGTGACGTAGCGGCCGGGCATCCGGTACTGCGCACCCCCCACGGGGCGGTCAGCTGCCAGTTGCGGTACCAGTTGAGAGCGCTGGTGAACCCAGCTTCGGTGAACTCCGTCGCGAGCGTGTCGATGTCCGCTTCGGCGAGCCAGGAGGGAAGTTCCTCAGGGTCCTCAAAGAGGTCCAGGAATCCGTTGCCCGGTGGGACGAACGGCTCGACCGGCGGGTCGCTGTGCGGATTGTCGCCGGAGAGCCCGTACATCACGCGGCGGAAGGTGCGGTGCGGGTCCTTCGCGAGCTCGGCGTCCGCGACACCGGGTGCCTTAAAGTAATTCCAGAGAACTGACCGCCGAAACGCTCGCGCATCGCCTGCAGCGGAGGAACCGGCCCACGCTGCGGCGGCGGGACACCGAAGCCCACAACCCCCGGACGACGTCAGGCCGCATCAGCGCGGTGAACAAAGGCATTGAGATCCTTGCGCTGCGGCACCTGCTGCTCGTTCTGCAGTGCCAGGTCGGCCGGCCTGTGTTCGCCGGCACCGACCGCGCGGTCCTTGCCGGCCTGTTCCACCACTTCCCGGCAGCGAGACTGCGGCGCCTCCTGCTGCTGGTACGCCCCGGACACCATCCTGCGGTGGCACCGCGACCTGCTCAACCGTCGCCACGCTGCGACCTGTGTGCCGAAACGACGCGGACGCCCACCCACCGTCCGCTCGGTCCGCGCCCTGGTCCTACGCCTTGCCCGAGAGAATTCCTCCCGGGGCTACCGCAGGATCCACGGCGAGCTTGCAGCGCTCGGCATCAAGACCGCCGCCTCCACCGTCTGGGAGATCCTCCGCGAGCACGGCATCCCGCCCGCGCCCGAACGGCAGAGCACCACCTGGGCCGACTTCCTACGCGGCCAGGCCGAGGCCCTGCTCGCCTGCGACCTCTTCGAAGTCCGCACCCTGACCGGGGCACGCTTGTACGTCTGTGCCGTCATCGAGCACGCCACCCGCAGGGTGCGGATCCTGGGCGCCGGCGCGCACCCGACCGAGGACTGGATCGCGCAGCTCGGGCGGAATCTCCTCATGGACCTCCAGGACGCCGGCAGCAGGGCCGGGTTCCTGATCCGCGACCGTGGCTCCAAGTTCACCGCCGCCTTCGACGCCCTGATGTCCGACGCCGGACTGAAGGTCGTCACCACCGGCATCCGGATACCGCGGATGAACTCCCTCATCGAGCGCTGGATACAAACCTGCCGGCGCGAGCTCCTGGACAGAACCCTGATCTGGAACCAGAGCCACCTCCTCCACGCGCTCCGCGAGTTCGAGGACCTCTACAACGGGCACCGCCCACACCGAACGCTCAAACAGGCCGCTCCGTTCAACCCGCTACCGGAACCGATTCACGTGCCAGCACAGGTCCGGCACCTGGATATCCACCCACGAGACCGACTCAGCGGAACCCTGCACGCGTACCAACATGCGGCCTGACCAGGTCGGATGACTATTCGGCACCTGCACAGTTCTTTGAAGTGCTCTCCCAGCTGAAGCAGGGAGATTCCTGCCTACCTTGCGGTGGCGGGCTTGACGCGGCGAGCGCGCCTGGCGACTGCCCTCCCGGCAGCCGGGATGAGCGCGTGGCCCGTCCGATACAGGTGCAAGATGTTCCGCGCTGCGTTGTGGTCGGCGTTGCCTGTCCATCCGCAGTCGGGGTTCTTGCACACGAACAGGGCCTGGGTCTCCCGGCTGCCAGGCGTGGTGAAGCCGCACGCGGAGCAGCGTCGGGAGGTGTTCGGGGCGGGGACCTTGGCCAGGGTGCCGCCGCGTCGGGCGAGCTTGTACGTCAGCATGGTGACCGTGCGGCCCCATGCCTCCCCGCTGACCGAGCGGTTCAGCCCGGATTTCTGGGCGACGTTCTTGCCTGGTTGGTCCACGGTTCCCTTGGCGGACTTGACCATGTTCGTGATCGTGAGTGCTTCCACCACGACGGTGCCGTACGTGTCGGCGATCTTGGTGGTGGTCTTGTGCTGCCAGTCCGAGGCCCGGCGCTTGGCTTTCGCGCGGAGCCCTGCGATCTGGTCGTAGGTGTGGTGCAAGCGACGGGAGGTGCGTTCGCCGGGCTTGCGGTGCTTCTTGCGGCGGGCGGCGCGCTGCTCCAGGCCCAGGAGCCTGGCCTGTTCCCTGGCGGTCAGCCATTCACCGTGTCCGTACATCTCGCCGTCGGACATGGCGAGGGGCACGGTGATGCCCACGTCGATGCCGGTTTCCGGCCCCTGGTGGGGTTCGGGGACGGGTTCGAGGCTCTGGACACGGAAGGCGATGTGCCAGCCGAGCGGGTCTTTGACCAGCCGGGCGCCGGTGATCCGGTTGTCCTTGTCGGCGTGCTTGCCGACGGGGAGGTCCTTGGTCCAGCGGAAGCGGACACGGCCGATCTTCGGCAGGTTGGCCATGCCCCACCGGCGGTGGACACGGACGATGTTCAGGTCCCGGCCCTGCGGCACGTCCACGGTCAGGGCGGTGCGGAAACGGGCCTTGAAGTTCGGGGCGTCCGCCCAGCCGTCCCAGCAGTTCTTCCACGCCTGGAAATACGTTTTCAGCACTGCCTGCGCGGCCTGAGCGGGAAGGACGGCGAGGAAATCGATTTCCTGGCGGGCCTGGCGGATCGCGGCGTCCGCGTTCGCGAGGGTCCGCTTCTCCTTCGGCATCATCTGCCACCAGGCGTGCAGGAGATTCCACATCGTGCGGGCCGCGTGCGCCTGATCGTCAGCCTTGAGCGCCAGGGCAGGGGACAGTGCAAGCCGGGCGCGGTGCCCGAACTGCCGTGTCTCCAGGCCGCGTTCACTCACGGACGACACCCTACGGTGTTGGTTTATGTCACCACGCTGGAATCCAAACCCCGATGTGCGCGCCGGTCGTCACGTCGTGCACAGCCTGCACGTCCACTTGGTTTTCGTCACCAAGTACCGGCGGAAGGCGTTCACCGACGCCATGCTGACCCGCTGCGAGGAGGTCATGCGCGAGGTCTGCACCGACTTCGAGGCCGAGCTGAAGCAGTTCAACGGCGAACAGGACCACGTCCACCTCCTCGTCCACTACCCGACCAAGGTCCAGCTCTCCAAGCTGGTCAACAGCCTCAAGGGCGTCTCCTCCCGCAGACTCCGCCAGGAATACGACGCCCACGTCCGCCGCTACCTGTGGGGCGGACACTTCTGGTCCGGCTCCTACTTCGCCGGGTCCTGCGGCGGGGCACCGCTGACCGTCGTCAAGCAGTACATCGAGAACCAGCAGCGCCCCGCCGGCTGAGGACAACACTGCGGACCCGTGCACCAGCGCGGGTCAGAGCAGTTCTGAGATGGCCTTCACCCCCGCCGTAAACGGCGGAGCACTGGCCAAGATCAAAGGTAGATCTGCCAGCAGGCCCTCGATGTCAGCGCGTTCGGGTAGGGATTCTTCGATGGTGTGAGGGAGCGCGGCCTCCCAGAGTGACCGGGCGGCCACGAAGTCGCCTGCGGCAGCGTGTGCGCGTCCCAGGACCACACGCAGGCGCGTGACCGTCAGACCGTGGCCCGCGGCCACGCGGCGGGCCAGCGCGGTGGTACCGAATTCGATTGCGTGGTGGATTCGGTTTGCGGCGAGGTACGTCTCGACGATCGCCGTTTCTGCGAGGTCCTCCGGTGCGAAGCCGGGTGTACCCAGGTCCAGCAGATCCTGCAGCGGCTCGATCCAGTTCAGTGCCTCGGCCACACGCCCGGCACGAACGCAGAGGACGGCCAGGGCGGAGAGAGCGTCGTAGAGGTTGTTCTGGCTGCCGACCACCTCGGCGGCGGCCCTGCCTTCGGACAGCAGTTCTTCCGCCGGGACCAATTGGCCCATGGCCAGATGCGTCATGCCTGCTACGCGCTTGAAGTTTCCCCGTGATCTTGGACACTCGTTGGTTATGCCGCGAGGGTGTGTTGATGCCGCTGCCTGGTCTCGGCTGGGGTGAGGTAGCCGAAGG
>NZ_JBHVST010000184.1:0-12464 GCF_042885015.1 Streptomyces sp. NPDC058086
TCCACGGCGATCACGTCCCGTCCGGCGCTTTCAGCCTTGGCGTGCAGGATCGTCAGGAACACCCCCCATCCGGCATCGTTGATCGACGTGTTGAGTCCGGCCTTCGCGGCGGCCCCGTTGGGCAGGAAGGTGTCCGGCCGGCCGGGGTCGGGCCTCGGTGCGGGGGCCTTGCTCATGTTGCGGATCTTGAGGTCTTCGTGCGCGATGAAGATGAAGTCGTGTGCGCGGACCAGGCCGAGCGCGGTCTTGTGTGCGTGGTCGAGCCGCTGGCGACGTACCTTGCCATGCAGTTCGGCGGCCTTCTCCACCGCGCGCTGGTGGTTGGCGGTGCGGTCCTTCGCCTTGCGGCGCGGGAACCGGGACAGGGCCTGCTGCGCGGCTGCAAGCTTCGCGGCGGCCGTGGCGCGGGCTGGGCACGAACCCGCCGTTCGAGTCGGCGAGGAAGTTCGCGATGCCCATGTCGATCCCGACCACGCTGCCGCTCGCGGGCAGCGGTTCGGGCTGGTCCTGCTCGGCACTCAGCACGACGAACCACTTACGGCCCTCGCGCTTGACCGACACGGTCTTGACCCTGCCGGCCACGGCGCGGTGCCGGTTGACCCTGACGTGACCGACACCCTGGAAGCGGACGCGGGTGACGGGGTCGTGCGGGGTGGAGTCCCAGCGGCAGCCGTCCCCGTCCTTGGGGAACTCCACCGTGTCGAACCAGTTCACCCCACCGAAACGCGGATAGCCGGGCGTCTCACCGGACGTGACCCGGCGGAAGAACGCCTGCATCGCCTTGTCGAGACGGCGCAAGGTGGCCTGCTGCGAACTGAACGACCAGCGGCCCTGACGCTCCGGGTCGAAGGCCCGGATGTCCTTGAGCTGCGCGGACTGCATCCCGTACCTGACGCTCGTCTTCGAGACATGCCGGTAGGCGTCACGGCGTTCCTGCAACGCCCCGTTGTAGAGGGCACAGTGATCCCGCAGCATCCCGGACAGTGCCTGAGCCTGCCGGACGGTGGGCGGCATGAGGAACTTGTACGCACGGATCACCCCAACGCCCGCCCCCTCCAGTCGAGTTCACCCAATGCTATTACATTTGCGCATTTGGCGTATGTCACCACGCTGGGAACCAGATCCCGATATTCGTCGGGGAAACCATGTCATCTGCAAACCTCCATGTGCACTTGGTGTTTGTCACCAAGGCCGGTCTCAGATCTTCAACGGCGAGATGCTGACGCGCTGCGAGGCGATCATGCGGGACGTGTGCGAGAGCTTCGGCGCAGAGCTGCGGGAGTTCAACGGCGAAGGCGACCACGTCCACCTTCTCGTCCACTACCCGCCGAAGGTCGCCCTGTCCAACTCGTCAACTCCCTCAAGGGCGTCAGCTCCCGTTACCTGCGCGCGGAGTACACCGGCCAGATCAACCGGATCGGCACCGGGCCTGTGTTCTGGTCCCCGTCCTACTTCGCGGGCTCCTGCGGCGGCGCACCGCTGAGCATCGTCAAGGACTACATCGACAACCAGAAGCGCCCAGCCTGACCGTCACCCCGGAGACGCAGCGAACTCCGGCGCTTCGCGCCTCCGGGCCGAGGATCGCATTCCCGCCCGGCCTGAAGACCGGGATTCCCTGCGAAGAACAAGGGATGGAACACCGACGGCCGGGCGGTCCGTCTCCGTCTCACCAGTGTTCCATAACTCCGGAAGCCGTCAGACGACGGGCCCAGCCTCAGAGCCTGTCGGGTGGCCAGCAAATTACGCCGAGCATGGGCCGCTGACGGCCTCGGAGTTGTCGCACTGGCACACACCACGTGATCATTCCGGGGCCGTCGCCGTGTCTGGAAGGCAGATCGCAACCGTCACGCGTCTTGCATGACCCAGGCACCCCGACACGCTTTCAGAGGAAGACGCGCGCCACCTCCAGCCACTTCTGGGCGTCCTCGCCGGTCGCCGTCATGTTGGTCTCGGACCAGGGGCGACGCCGGGTGACACACAGGCAGAAGTCGATAGCGCCGCCCTGTACCCGTTGCGCGGCAGCCTCGGGGCCCCACACCCAGGTCCGTCCGTCAGGTGCTGTCAGCTCGACGCGGAAGGGGTCCGCCGGCTCAGGCAGTCCGACGGCGGCGAAGGACAGCGCCCGTCCCAACACCCCCAGCGACGCCACGTGCTGCAGTCGATCCGTCGGGCGGTGTGCCACGCCCACAGCATCGAAGACGTCCTGCCCGTGTGCCCAGGTTTCCATCAGACGAAGGGGTGCCATCAGGGCCGGGGTCACCTTCGACATGTACCAGGGGAATGCGTGGTCCCATGGCGTGTCGCGCAGTGCCGCCGCCAGTTCCGCTCGACCGGCCCGCCACTCGTCCAGAAGTACCGACCGTGGTTTGGCCGCTCCCGCGGCGGCGGCCTTGTCTGCGTACCCGCTGCCTTCGGCTTCCGCCCGCCCGAGCTCGGCGCCGAACGTGTCCGGAGTGCGTAAGGCGCTGAGTGCGTTCGCGTCCGCCCACGCGAGGTGGGCTATCTGGTGGGCGACCGTCCAGCCCGGTGCCGGTGTCGGTATGGACCAGTCGTCCACTGCCCTGACCAGGACGTCGAGCTCGTCACCCTCAGCCACCAGCGCGGACAGGACACCGGCGTCATCTACATCGGGGACGGCGAGGTTGTAGTTCAACATGTGCGCCATGGTGCCACTCCTTCCTGACCAACGGCGGAGACGAAGTGTGCGGGCAGACTCCGATGTCGCCGGAGTCTGCCCACTCTGTGGTGGGGCTCGTGGCACTACGGGACCACCGTGTTTCCTCGACGGCGGCGCAGAGCGTGTCGGGCTGGCTGGTCATGCGAGACGCGTGACGGTTGCGATCTGCCTTCCAGGCACGGCGACGGCCCCGGAATGATCACGTGGTGTGCGTGATCGTCGACACGATGGGCCTGCTGCTGGTCGTCGCGGTCACTTCCGCGTCCGTGCAGGACCGCGCGGGAGGCCGCACCGTGCTGGCCCGGCTCGCGGCTGCCTTCCGCACGGTCAGCTTGGTGCGGGCCGACGGCGGATACGCCAACTCCGTTGATTGCACGCTGCTTCATGGGCCCGCGACGCGTTGGGCATCGTCGTGGAGATCGTGAAGCCAACGCCGTTGCGTTAACGCTGTGATCTGCGGGGCAAGGGGGTTGGGCGAGGCAATGAGGTCATGGTAGCCCGGCCGGTCACGCGCGCTGTGGCACCGCCCGGGAGCCGAGCGATTCAACCCGAGGACAGCCGAAGCGTCAGTCAGTGGGCGGGTCAGACGCCCGAGCGGTGCCAGGTCCCAGTCTCAATGTCGGTGGGGGATGTCATCCTCGGCTCCATGGATCACTCTGCGCGGATCACCGCGTTCACAGGTCTCGTCGGACCGCCGCCCGGCCCGGCGCCCGCCGTCGACTGGGCGGCGGTCGAGGGCTGGCTCGGCACCCCGCTGCCCGGTGACTACAAGGCGCTCGTGTCGGCGTACGGTGCGGCCGAGATAGGCGGCCCGGGTGCGGCGATCCGGCTGCACCCCCCGTGCGTCAGCACCGACGGCCGCTTCGAGTACGCAGCATGGATCGTCGAGACGCACCGGCACTCGGCGATCCGGCCCGGCATGTTCACCGCGCGTCGGCGCCCCTTCCTGCCCGAAGAGGGCGGCCTGCTCGCCTTCGCCACGACGAGGAGCGGCGACCATCTCTTCTGGAACACGGGCGCGTCGGACGACCCCGACGAGTGGCCGGTCACGCTCATGACCACGAATGTGGCAGTCGGGGTGAGCGAGCCCTGGGTGGACTACGAAGTCCCGTTCCTGGAGCTGCTGTTCACGCTGCTGCGCACCGGCGTGCCGCACCCGGGCGAGCCCGGCGGGCTGCTGGGCCCGCTGTCCTCACAGATACGGGTCTGGCCGCCGCTGGCCGCGGCCGCACCCTGGTCGCCACCGCCTGCGGGCACCGCCGTGGACGCGCGGCAGCACGCGGCGCTCACCGAGGGCTCGGGCCTCGACGCCGTCATGGCGCTGGTTCCACCGCCCCTGGAGCCGTATCTGGGCGAGGGCACATGGGAGCAGGTCTTCGAGCGGCTCGGCACCCGGCTGCCGCCGGACTTCGTGGCGCTCGCGGAGCGGTACGGGGCGGGCAACTGGAGCTGGTGGCTGGACATGAGCGCCCCACTGTCCCTGGACCGGCCACGGGAGCAGGGGCTCGCGGCCACCGTCGAGGGCATGCTTGACGGATACCGCCAACTGCGCGCCGCCCATCCCCAGTACTACCCGATGCCCGCGTGGCCCGAGCCCGGCGGCTTCCTGCCGTTCGCGTCGACGATCGACGGGGACCAGATCGGCTGGTGCGCGGACGGCCCGCCCGAGACTTGGCGCGTAGCCGTCGACCCACGCCACTGGGACCAAGGACCGCCCCTGCCAGGCGACTTCACGGCGACCCTGCTCACGTGGTTGCGCGGCGGCCCCGCCGAATCCGGCTTCCCCGGTCTGACCGGCCGGGACCTGCATCCGCTGGACGTCATGTTCTTCGAACCGTTCGGGCCGGGCGCGCCGTGGTGAAGGCCCCAAGACGACGGGCTGGGGCCTCAGCACCGTTGCGTTAGGGCCATGAGCGTGAACGCCTCCTCTTCCAGGCCCGTCCACGTAGCGATGCCGTACCCGGACACATGCCCGGCCGCCACGGCTTCCTCCAGGACGACGGACGCGTCCCGCATCGCGCGGTGCAGGGCGGGACAGTCGCCGGGGTGGGCGCGCTCCGGGTTGTGGAGCAGGACCAGGTCCCTGCCCCCGCACCCTCTGACACGCACACAGCAGACCGCCTTCCTCCAACAACTGGCCAGCCGCCTCCGACTGCCCCGCCTCGCACCCGTCGATCACGACCTGTTGTGGAAACGCCTGTCCACCCGCTGAGCCGACCCACACCGCTGCCCCAGCCCTCACAAGATCGGCCGACAACACCGGTACCTATAGGCGCGCCAACTGCCCTGCGCAAAAACCGCCACCGCACTCAGCTCGCTACGCAGCACAAACAGCCGGCTCAGCCCATGTACCACCCGTCGCCGACCCCCAGCCCCGAACCGGCTGCCCCCACGGGGCGAAGGACACTGCTCAGTACAGCTGAGCAACAGCAGGCCACAATCAAGATCATTGAGCAAGCACAACAGCTACGCCACAACCGGGCTCTACGCGGAAGGTAATGGGGCGAACACAGCCTCATCCCGGGTGTGTCCGATCGCGCCGGCCGCGGATCGCATCGCTAGGCGGCCCCAGCCTCGAACGCCTCAAGGACCTGAGCACTGCTCAGCAGTCTTGACTATGCATAACCTGTGCATTGCCTGTGCCTGATGTGATCTTTGCCCGGCGGGCCCCACGGTTCGTCTGGCCTTCACTCAGGGCCGGCACAGAGCTTCTAGGGTTACGGCGCCTCCCCCCGCGCGTCCGTCACCTCTGTACGGAGGACAGCTATGACCGCCGTCAAGGCACCCAAGCGCAACCGCCGTTCCCTCACCGCTCTGGCCGGGGCCGTCGCCCTCACCGCCACCTCGATCGGGCTGTGGGCCGTCACGGCCTCCACCGCTCAGGCCGCCGCTCTTCCGACTCCCGACCACGTCGTGGTCGTGGTGATGGAGAACCACGCCTACTCGCAGGTGATCGGCAGCTCCAGCGCCCCGTACATCAACAACACCCTCAAGGCGGGTGGCGCCAACCTCACCCAGTCCTTCGGCCTCACCCACCCCAGCGAGCCGAACTACTACATGCTGTTCTCGGGGTCCAACCAGGGCCGTACCGACGACAGTTGTGTCGGCGTCGGGTCCATCTCCGCACCCAACCTCGCCTCCGAGCTGATCGCCGCCGGCAAGACCTGGAAGAGCTACAACGAGTCGCTGCCCAGCCAGGGTTCGACGGTCTGCAGCAGCGGCAACTACGCGCAGAAGCACAACCCGTGGTTCGGCTTCTCCAACGTGCCGACCAACACCGCGATGACCTTCGCGCAGTTCCCGACCGACTACACGACCCTGCCGAAGGTCTCCTTCGTCACCCCGAACCTGTGCAGTGACATGCACGACTGCTCGGTCTCGACGGGCGACACCTGGATCCAGAACAACCTGGGCGCCTACGCCACCTGGGCCCAGACCCACAACAGCATCCTCGCCGTCACCTTCGACGAGGACAACAAGCAGTCCGGCAACCGCATCCCCACCGTCTTCTACGGGCAGCACGTCACTCCCGGCAGCTCCAGCTCCACCACCTACAACCACTACAACGTCCTGCGGACCGTGGAGGACCTGGCCGGTCTGAGCGCGCACGCGGGCAACGCCGCCTCGGCCTCCGACATCACCGGCATCTGGAACTGACGCCCGTGTATCTCGCGGACTCCCGCAGCACCAAGGCCGCCGTCGTCCCGGACTCCCGTCCGGGGCGGCGGTCGGCCGCCGTGCCCGGCACCGTGCTGGCCCTGGGTGCGGTCAGCCTCATCACGGACATCTCCTCGGAGATGGTCACGGCCGTCCTGCCGCTCTACGTGGTCGCGGGCCTCGGCCTGTCCCCCCTCGGTTTCGGGTTCCTCGACGGCATCAACAACGGTGTCGGGGCCCTGGTCCGGCTGGCCGGCGGCCATCTCGCCGACGGGGGAGGCCGCCGGCACAAGGTCGTGGCGGGCGTCGGCTACGGCCTGTCGGCGGTGTGCAAGCCGTTCCTGCTGCTCGCCCACACCCTCCCCGTGCTCAGCGCCGTGCTCGCGGCCGACCGCACCGGCAAGGGCCTGCGTACGGCCCCCCGGGACGCGATGATCTCGCTGGCCACCGAACCCGAGCACCGGGGACGGGCGTTCGGGGTGCACCGCGCGATGGACACCACCGGTGCGCTGCTCGGCCCGCTCGTCGCCTTCGCGGTCCTGCGGGCCACTGTCGACGGCTACGACGCGGTCTTCGCGGTGAGCGGCTGCGTCGCCGCACTCGGCGTCCTGGTCCTGGTGCTCTTCGTGCCCCGCAGCATCGTCGCCCCCGCCGATGCCGTACGACCGCCCGAGCCGGCCCGGCCCGCGCTGCGGGACGCGATCGGGCTGCTGCGCCGTCCGGGACTGCGCCGGCTCACGGTGTGCGCGGCCCTGCTCGGTCTGACCACCGTCAGCGACTCCTTCCTGTATCTGCTGCTCCAGCGCGACGGAGACCTGCCCGCCCACCTGTTCCCGCTGCTGCCGCTGGGCACCGCCGCCTTCTTCCTGCTGCTCGCTGTCCCGCTCGGCGCCCTCGCCGACCGCGTCAGCCGCCGCCGTCTCTTCCTGGCCGGCCACGGCGTCCTGCTGCTCGGCTACGGCCTGGTGCTCTCCCCGTGGCACGGAGTCCCGGCCGTGGTCGCCGTCCTCGTGCTGCACGGCACCTTCTACGCGGCCACCGACGGAGTGCTCGCGGCCGCCACCGCGGGGGCTGTTCCGGCACAACACCAGGGTGCCGGGCAGGCGTTGGTGGGCACCGGCCAGGCGCTGGCCCGGTTCGCCTGCTCGCTCGCCTTCGGTGCGGCCTGGAGCCTGTGGGGCGGGCGGACCGCGCTCGCCGTCACCGCCGCCGCACTGGCCGTCAGCGCCGTCGTGGCCTCGTTCGTCCTCCGAACCACCGATGAGGTGCCCGCATGACCCGAACAACCCGCCTGGCGATCCTGCTGGTCGCCGTCGTCCTGCTCGGCGCGGTCGGCACCGGGTCGGTGCTGTATGCCGCCCACCGGTCGGGCATGAAGGACCAGCAGCAGGCGAACGGTCCGACCGTGAAGACCGGCACTGTCTCGCTCCGGCCGACGGCCCAACGTCGGCTTCTGGTACGCAACTTGGCCTGGGGCCCGCACCGCGACGAGATCGCCGCCGTGCCCGCCGACCATCCGCGGGGCCCGCGCACCGTGTCCGGCGTCAAGTGCCTGCGCTTCCACGCGGCAGCCGGTACCGGCATCTGTCTGCAGGCCGTACACGGCCCGCTGACGGACACCTACCGAGCGGTGGTGCTCGACGCGCACCTGCATAAGCGGCACAGCTTCCCGGCGGCCGGCATCCCCACCCGGGCCAGGGTCTCGCCCTCCGGACACATGGTCGCCTGGACGGTCTTCGTCAGCGGAGACTCCTACGCGGGCACCAACTTCTCCACCCGCACCGCCATCGTCGACACCCGCACCTGGGCGATCGACGACAACCTGGAGACCTTCCGCGTCACCAAGGACGGCCGGTCCTACCACGCCCCGGACACCAACATCTGGGGCGTCACCTTCGCCGACGACAACCGCTTCTACGCCACGCTGGCGACCGGCGGCCAGACCTACCTCGTCCGGGGCGACGTCACCGCACGCACCCTCACCACCCAGCACCGCAACGTCGAATGCCCCTCCCTCTCACCCGACGGCACCCGCATCGCCTACAAGAAGCGAGTCAAGGGAGCCTCACTCGACGCCCCTTGGCGGCTGTACGTCCTGAACCTGCGCACCATGAAGGAGACCGCGACCGCCGAGTCGCGCAACATCGACGACCAGGCACTGTGGTCCGACGACCACACCCTCGTCTACGCCCTCCCCGGCGACTACGGCTCGGACCTGTGGACCGTCCCCGCCGACGGCACCGGCACGGCCCGCCGACTGATGACCTCCGCCCTCGCCCCCGCCTATCTGGGGTGACCAATCGTCCGCCCTGCATGACAATGCGGCCGTGTCGTGGAGTTGGTGGTGGTACGGCCGCGAGAAGCTGTGTCATATCCGGTGATCTGTGATGTTCCGTAAGGGATTGCGGATTCGTTCAGCTGTGCGTCGGGGACGGGCTGTACTCGGGCAGGAGCGGGATGACTCGCACGCTGAGGAACCCGCCAAGGTCGGCTGAGTGCGATAGCTGCCGATCTTGGCGTGAGCGACGAGGGGGTTGAGGGACATCGGAACGAAGACTGGTGCTAAAAGATTGTTGTATGTGGGTTCAGCGAGTGATCGAACTGACCGGGTGGGAGCCGCTCGGGATCTCCGTCGACTGGGAGGCGATCGAGGGAGAGCTGGGGGTCCCGCTGCCGACGGACTACAAGGAGCTCTACGAGGCGTTCAGCGGCGGCGTCTTCAGTGATTCCGTTTATTTTCTGGGACGCGACGAGGGCATCTCGTTCGACTTCCTGACACAGTGGCGGGTCTCCCTGTCGACCGACCGGGACAGCAGGCTCGGAGACGTCTCCGCCGTCGATCCCTATGCGATCTACGCGCCGGGCGGCAAGGGGCTGGTTGAGTGGGGCTCCACCGAATGGGCCGACGAGTACTTCTGGCTGATCGATGCCGAGCGGCCGGGCGATTACCCCGTCCTTGCGCGGTCCAATGACGTCGGCGGATGGAACCGGTACGACATGTCCACCTCCGAGTTCCTCCACCGCGTCCTTGCCGATCCGGATTTTCAACCTTTCGGGATCGCGCAGTACGGCCTCGGCACGACGTTCACGCCTGGCTCCGGCGACCCCCTCGACGGCCAGCTGCTCTGACGAGAGGCTGGCCGTCCCACGTTCGTGGACACGACAGTGCCGTCGTTTCTCATCGAGATCCGAGAGCCAGGTGATCACCAACTGCCTCCGGAACCGGTCGCCAAACGCTGTTCTTAGACATCAACGAAGCCACCCACTGATTGGCACCGTGCTCAACGTCTTGCCTGTAGGTGTCACGGTCCCCGACAGAAGCGGCTCCGGGCTCGTTGAGGCCGCAGCCCCAGCAGACGACTCGATCGGCGTCTGCTGGGCAGGCGGTGAGGATCCCGCAGCGGGAGCAAGCGTGCTCCGGGTCGCGGTCCAGGACGTCCGTACTGGTGATCCGGGTCTGTGTGCGGCAGAAGCCGCAGCCCACGGTCATGGGCCGGGTCCAGTCGACGTGTCCTCGGTCGACGGTGAGGGTGTAGTCCGCGGAATCCGGCTCCCCGATCAGCCCGCACGCCGTGCACGCGAAGTGCGGCGTGCGTTCCTCTCGGGGGATCTCGGTCACCGGGAATCTCCTCCAGGGCAGCTACGCGTCACAGGTTCTGTCACCGCTTGGTGGTGTGGCTGCGCGACCTCGCGCGAATTGTCCATGTCTGTCTGCGGCTTGGGTAACCCTGTCGGCCCGGGCTGGGTGCGGTGGGGACTCCGGGGCACCTGAGGCCGGGCCTGCCGACGTCAGGCCCGCCGGCGGAACAGGCCACGGAGCCCGCCAGGTGCCTGCCCGTCGACCTATATACGGACCCGGTCCGGCTGGGTCTGTGTCGCCTTCGTCCGTGTACTCGCGGATGATCGTCGGATGGCAGCTTGCCACCCACATGCGACACCGAACTCCCGCTGGATGCCCTGGAGATGGCGCTGTGGCGGCGCGGCATCAAGAAGGGCTCCGGCCTGATTCATCACAGCGACAGGGGCAGTCAGCCCGGGGTGCGGGGCTTCGCTGCCCCGATACACGCGACCGCGGAGGCGGCCGGCCCGTCCACGGCCGGCCGGCTCCGCGTCCGGTCACTCCTCGGCGGCGGCGAGGGCGGCCAGTTCGCGGTCGACCGCCAGCTGGTGCGCCTCGGCGTCCTCACGCGCCTTCTTCGGGCTCCAGCGACCTGCCATCACGAAGACGAAGGGCAGGAAGAGCACCTGGCCGCCGACGCAGATCCACCACCAGTTGCGCCACTCGCCGGGCCCGTCCTTCGACGCCTTCTGGACCTTGGGGCCGTACTCCTGCAGCAGCTTCAGCTGCGGCGCCGCCTTCTGCACGACACCCAGGTTCTCCGCACCGACCTCCTTGACGGCGCGGGCGCCCAGCGCGGGCGGCACCGTGGTCGGGGTGTACTTGTTCAGCTCGGCGAAGAGCTGAGGGTGCGCGTTGACGATGGCCAGCGCGGGCGCAGCTTGCACCGAGGCGGCCTTGACCTCGGTGCCGTGCTCCACGAGCGGGGTCACGGAAGTCACCAGCACCGGGATGAAGGCCGCGGAGACGGCGACCACGATGCGCACCGTCCAGCCCCACACCGCCAGGCCCGCCGCGGTTGCCGCCGGGTTGTGCTTCTCCACGGTCTCCGTGAAGCTCGCCATCCAGGGCGCGTAGGCGATGCCGCTGAAGACGCCGATGCCGATGAACAGCCAGGCGAAGGTGTAGTAGTCGGTCGTCAGGTGGGTGGCGCGGGTGGCGAAGATCGCGGTCACCACGACGGAGCCGACCGCGCCGACGATCATGAAGGGCTTGCGCACCTTCAGCCGGTCCGAGAGCAGGCCGACCAGGACCAGGGCGATGGCGTTCGCCCCCCAGTACCAGTTGGCCAGCGCGTTGGTGCGCTGCTCGCTGTAGCCGAAGGTGGTCGCGAAGTAGACGACGAAGTTGCCGACCGCCGCGTAGTACAGCAGCAGGAACACGGCGATGGCGAAGGCCGAGCCCAGAACGTCCAGGCGCATCATCTGCCGCCACTCGCCGCGGCGCACCGCCTCGGTGTCCAGTCCCTTGGCGCGCGCCTCGACCAGTGCCCGGTCCCGCAGCGACACCATGGTCTGGTCGCGCAGCGCCGGGGACAGCTCGCGCAGCGCGAAGATTGCGACGACGAAGACGACGAACCCGGCGATCGCCGAATAACGCAGCTCGTCCTGCCAGGTGGCGCTGTCGAGGGTGTTGCTGGTGACGGTGGTGACCACCAGAGAGCCGATGACCGGGCCCATCGTCCAGTACCCCATCGCGGTGGCCCGGCCGAGCTGTGGGGAGAAGTCCCTGATCAGCGCAGGGGTGGCGACCAGCACGATGCCCTCGATGAAGCTGACGAGCGCGAAGAGCACCAGATAGGTGGTCTTGTTCGCCGCGTTCGGCAGCCCGGAGAAGACCAGCAGCGCGGCGATCAGCAGCCCGTAGACCACCAGATTCGCCCGGCCCCAGCGATCCGCAAGACCGGCCACGAGCGAGGCGAAGGCCCCGATCGCGTTGCCGATCACCGAGACCCAGACGAAGTAGCGGTACGTCATGTCGAAGTGCGTGATGATCGACGTCGCCACCGCGTACTGGATGTACAGCATGTAGTACAGGACGACGGTGGTGACGACCACAATCGCGAGATACGCCATACGGCGACCGGTGGGCGGGTAGTCCGCCAGGTCGCGGCGGTACAGCCGGGCCAGCGGGCCGCGGGCGTCCACGGCGGGCCCATCGGGCGTGGGTCTGTCGGCGTCGAACGCCGTCGGAGTGGCGGACATACGGCTCCTCCTGGGTATACGGAAACCGGGTGTTTGTGTCGGGGCGACGGGAGCGCGCTGCGCCCGGCTCCGAGAGCGTGGCCAGAGGCTAGTACCGACTAGTCGGTATGCCTAGGGGTCTGCACAAAGTCATTCACCCCGTTCATCACCCGGCCGCCGACGGACCCCAGCGAAGCCGTCCAGAACGACGAGCAGATCCGCAACCGCACCACCCCTTGTTCTTCGCAGGGAATCCCGGTCTTCAGGCCGGGCGGGAATGCGATCCTCGGCCCGGAGGCGCGAAGCGCCGGAGTTCTCTGCGCCTTTG
>NZ_JBHVST010000185.1:0-12439 GCF_042885015.1 Streptomyces sp. NPDC058086
CCTTCGGCGGATCCGTGGTGCCACCGCAGGCGGGCCACGCGGACGTGGAACGCGGGACCATCGCCAGCCGCTAGTCGCCGTCGAGCTAGATCGGCAGGCGGCGGAACAGCGCTCGCGGCACGTGCCGCAGCGCCGCCATCACCAGCCGCAGCGCCCCCGGCACCCACACCGTCTCCGAGCGCCGTCGCAGCCCCACCTCGATGGCCGTCGCGACCGCCTCCGGTGTGGTGGCCATGGGTCCTTCCGCGCGCCCCGCGGTCATCTTCGTACGGACGAACCCCGGGCGTACGACCATCACGTGGACGCCGGTGCCGTGCAGCGCGTCGCCCAGCCCCTGGGTGAAGGCGTCCAGGCCCGCCTTGCTCGACCCGTAGATGAAGTTGGAGCGGCGGGCGCGCTCGCCCGCGACCGAGGAGAGCACCACGAGGGAGCCGTGCCCCTGCGTCTGGAGGGCCCGCGCGCACACCAGCAGGGCCGACACCGCGCCCGTGTAGTTGGTCTGCGCGATCCGGGCGGCGGCCACCGGCTCCCGCTCGTCCCGGGCCTGGTCGCCCAGGACCCCGAAGGCGAGCAGCACCATGTCGAGGTCGCCCTCGGCGAAGACCTTGCCGAGGACCGTCTCGTGGGACTCGGGGTCGAGCGCGTCGAAGGCGAGGGTACGGACCTCCGCGCCCAGTCCGCGCAGGTGCTCGGCGTCCCGCTCCAGGGACGGCGAGGGCCGTCCGGCGAGCCACACCGTGCGGGTGCGCCGGGCGATCAGACGGCGCGCCGTGGCCAGCGCGATCTCGGACGTGCCGCCGAGGATCAGCAGGGACTGCGGGGCTCCGAAGGCGTCCTTCATGACAACTCCTAGAGGGGTGAGGAGGCGGGACGGTTCTAGAGGTCGAGGCGGCGGGACGGTTGACCGGTTCTAGAGGCTGAGGCGGCGGGACAGGTCGGAGGTGAACACGCCGCGCGGGTCCAACTCGGCCCGCAGCTGCCGGAATTCGGTCAGCCGCGGATACATGCGGGCCAGCAGTTCCGGCCGCAGCCGCGCGTCCTTCGCCAGGTACACGCGTCCGCCCGCTTGGGCCACCTGCTCGTCCAGCTCGTCGAGGAAGGCACCGAGGCCCGGCAGGTTCGCGGGGATGTCCAGGGCGAGGGTCCAGCCCGGCATAGGGAAGGAGAGCCAGCCCGGATCGCCCTCACCGAAACGCTTCAGGACGGCGAGGAAGGACGGGCACCGGCGTTCGGCGATGCGCCGCACGATGTGCCGCAGGGCCTCCTCGCACCCGTATCTGACGACGAACTGGTACTGCACGAAGCCACCGCGCCCGTAGACCCGGTTCCAGTGCGGCACCCCGTCGAGCGGGTGGAAGAAGGCCGAGATCCGCTGTAGCTCACCGGCACGCGCGCGGGGCGCCTTCCGGTACCAGAGCTCATTGAAGAGGCCCACCGTTCCGCGGCCGAGCAGTCCCTCCGGTACGAAGGCGGGCGCGGACGGGAACCGCGGTGGGCGGAACGCCAGCGGGCGCCGGCGCGCGCGTGCGGGGAGCGCGTCCAGAGGGGCGTGCTCCCCGCGGGTGAGCACCGAGCGTCCCGTCGAGCGGCCGCGCGCGAGCAGGTCGATCCAGGCGACCGAGTACCGGTAACGGTGGTCCGTGGCGGTGAGACGGGCCATCAGGTCGTCCAGGTCCGCCGCGCGTTCGGTGTCGACGGACATCAGCGAGGTCGCGACGGGCTGGAGCCGGACGGTCGCCGTGAGGATCACCCCGGTCAGGCCCATGCCGCCCGCGGTGGCGTCGAAGAGGGGGGTGTCCCGGCCCACCGTGCGGATCGCGCCGTCCGCGGTCAGCAGTTCGAACGAGAGGACGTGGCGGGCGAACGAGCCGGACACGTGGTGGTTCTTGCCGTGGATGTCCGCGCCGATCGCGCCGCCGACGGTCACATAGCGGGTCCCGGGCGTGACCGGCACGAACCAGCCGAGCGGGAGCAGGACTTCCATCAGCCGGTGCAGGCTCACGCCCGCGTCGCAGAGCACGGTCCCGCCGGCGACGTCGATCGCGTGGACGCGGTCGAGGCCGGTCATGTCGAGCACGGCCCCGCCCGCGTTCTGCGCCGCGTCCCCGTAGGCCCGGCCCAGGCCCCGGGCGATGCCTCCGCGGACTCCGCAGGCGCGCACGGCGGCCGCCGCTTCCTCGTAGGTGCGCGGGCGGACCAGACGGGCGGTGGTCGGGGCGGTGCGGCCCCAGCCCGTGACGGAGACGGGTTCGGCCGGGTCGGAGGCGGATCCGGCCGGGTCGGAGGCGGTGTCGGCAGGCATGACCGTGACCGTATCGGCGAAAAAGGTGCATAAAGCCCTCACCTCTCCCGTCTTCGCGGCTCCTCACCGAAATGGGTGATTAATGGGATGTCGTACAAGATTTCCGTAATTCTGCGGCCACTCCCTAGAAGAGTGAGATCACATGGACGACCTTGACGACATGGACCGCCGAAGGTGGGACGGCATGGACCGTCGGCTGCTGTCGGCCCTCCACGAGCGCGGCACGGATCCACGCGTGGCGGCCGTCACACGCGCCCTGTCCTGGAGCGGGGAGCACGGCGTGCTGTGGCTCGCGGCCGGGCTCACGGGGACGGTGGTCGACCGCGGGCGGCGCGGCGCGTGGCTGCGCGGCACGGCGCTCACCGCCACCGCGCACCTCGCCAGCATGGGCGTGAAGCAGATCGTGCGCCGTCCACGCCCGGCGCACATCGTCCCGCTGGTGCACACGGCCGGACGTCACTCGTTCCCCAGCTCCCACGCCGCCTCCGCGACGGCCGCGGCGGTCGCCTTCGGCGCGCTCGGCGTCCGCCCGCTGTTTCCGCTCGCCGCCGCGATGTGCCTCTCCCGGCTGGTGGCCGGCGTCCACTACCCCTCGGACGTGGTCGCGGGCGCCGCCCTGGGCGCACTGACGGCCCGCCTGGGAGCCCGCTGGATCGAGGCCGGCCATGGCTGAACGCACGGTGCTCCTGGACCCCACGCCGACCGCCCCGGTTCCCGTGCGGACCCTCACCGGCCTCGCCCGGGGTCTCCTCAGGACCACCCGTCCCCGCCAGTGGGTGAAGAACCTGCTGGTCGTGGCGGCCCCGGCGGCGGCGGGCCAGCTCTTCTCCCGGCACGCGGTGATCCAACTCGCGCTCGTCTTCGTCCTGTTCACGGCCTGCGCCGCCGCCGTCTACCTGATCAACGACGCCCGGGACGCCGAAGCCGACCGCGCCCACCCGGTCAAGCGTCACCGACCGGTCGCCGCGGGCCAGGTCCCCGTCCCTCTCGCGTACGCCGCGGGAGGCGTCCTCGCCGTCCTCGCCCCGACCGCCGCCGCCCTGCTGTCCTCCCCGGTCACCGCGGCGCTGCTGACCGCCTACCTGGGCATGCAACTGGCCTACTGCGTCAGCCTCAAGCACGTCCTGGTCGTCGACCTCGCCGTCGTGACGACCGGGTTCCTGATGCGGGCGATGATCGGCGGGCTCGCCCTCGGCATCCCGCTGTCCCGCTGGTTCCTGATCACCACGGGCTTCGGGGCGCTCTTCATGGTGGCGGCGAAACGGTACTCCGAGGCCCTCCAGCTGGCCGGGAACGCCGGTGCCACCCGCGCGCTGCTCACCGAGTACACCACCGGCTATCTGCGCTTCGTCTGGCAGCTGGCCGCCGGGGTCGCCGTCCTCGGCTACTGCCTGTGGGCCCTGGAGGAGAGCGGCGTGCCCAGCGCCGGTCTGCTGCCCTGGCGCCAACTGTCCATGGTCGCCTTCATCCTGGCCGTCCTGCGCTACGCCGTCTTCGCCGACCGGGGCGCGGCGGGCGAGCCCGAGGACGTCGTCCTGCGCGACCGCGCGCTCGCCCTGATCGGACTGGTGTGGCTCGCGATGTACGGGCTCGCGGTCGTGAACTGGTGAGCCTCGCCCAGCGGCCCCTGACCCAGGAGCTCCTGGGCTTCGCCACCGTCGGCGTCCTCGCCTACGCCGCCGACCTCGGACTCTTCCTCTGGCTGCGCGGCCCGGTGGGCCTCGACCCGCTCACCGCCAAGGCGCTGTCGTTCGTGGCGGGCTGCTCGGTCGCCTACACCGGCAACGCGCTCGGCACCTACCGGCACCACCCCGTGAGGGCGGCCCGGCGGTGCCCCGACTTCCTCGTGTTCCTCGCCGTGAACCTCGCGGGCGCCCTCGTCCAGCTCCTGTGCGTCGCCGTCAGCCACTATGGCCTCGGGCTCACCTCGCGGCGCGCCGACACGGTCTCCGGCGCGGGGATCGGTATGGCACTCGCCACGGTCCTGCGTTTTTGGGGTACCCGGACATTGGTCTTCCGAGGTGAGGGCAGAGTCGGATCATGGACTGGCTGAAGAAGCTTCCGGGCGTGGGGCCGTTGGTCGCCCGACTGATGGCCACGCACGGGTGGCGGTCGTACGAGCGTCTGGACCGGGTGAAGTGGACGCGGCTCGCCGCCGCGATGACCTTCATCAGCTTCGTGGCGCTCTTCCCGCTGCTGACCGTCGGCGCCGCGATCGCCGCCGCCACCCTCACCAGCCAGCGGCAGAAGGAGCTCCAGGACAAGATCGCCGATCAGGTGCCGGGCATCTCCGACCAGCTCGACATCAACGGGCTGGTCCAGAACGCCGGCACCATCGGGCTCATCGCGGGCGCCGTCCTGCTGTTCACCGGCATCGGCTGGGTCGGCTCCATGCGGGACTGTCTGCGCGCGGTCTGGGAGCTGCCCGACAGGGAGGAGAACCCCCTCCTGCGCAAGCTCCTGGACGCCGGGATCCTCGTCGGACTCGGCGGTGCCGTACTCGTCACCATCGCCGTCTCCACCGTCGCGTCCTCGCTGGTCGGCTTGACGGCCCGGCAGCTCGGCATCGGCGAACACGACTGGGGGAGCGTGCTGCTGCAGTCCGCAGCGTTCGCCGTCGCCGTACTCACCGACTTCCTGGTGCTCCTGTACGTCCTGACCCTGCTGCCGGGCGTCGAGCCGCCGCGCCACCGGCTCGTCGTCGCCGCGCTGATGGGCGCCGTCGGCTTCGAACTGCTCAAGCTGCTGCTCAGCAGCTATATGCGGGGCGTGGCGTCGAAGAGCATGTACGGCGCCTTCGGTGTGCCCGTCGCGCTGCTGCTGTGGATCAACTTCACGGCGAAGCTGGTCCTGTTCTGCGCCTCCTGGACGGCCACGGGACATGCCGACACCGGCCCGAAGCAACGCGACGACGAGCCCGACGCCCCCGACGAGCCCGCGGAGCGCGGGGACTTCGGGGAGGTCAGCGGCGGCGGCGCATCAGGTCGGGGAGGGGCCAGCGGCGGTTGACGAGGAAGACGGCGCCGGCGACCAGGGCGAGCAGGCCGCCCGTGATGGCCAGGGCGATCCCGATCCCGCTGGAGCCGTCCTTCGCCGCCGCGGAGGCGGCCACCGGTTTCGACGAGGCCTTGGTCCCCTGACCCCCGGTCGACACCGGAGTGTTGGATCCGGCGGACGCGGTCGCACCCGCCTGCGCACCGGTGTCGACGCCCTTCGGCGGCGCCAGCTCACCCACCGGCGTGACCTTGCCCGTCGCGCTGAAGCCCCAGTCGAGCAGCCGCGCGGCCTCCTTGTAGACCTCGTTGTGCTCGTCCTTCTCGGGGTTCATCACGGTGACCAGCAGCACCTTGCCGTTCCGCTCGGCGACACCGGTGAAGGTGGCGCCCGCGTTGGTGGTGTTGCCGTTCTTCACCCCCGCGATGCCCTGGTACGTGGAGACGTCGGTGTCGCCGGTCAGCAGCCGGTTGGTGTTCTGGATCTCGAAGGACTCGCGGGTCGTCTTCCCCTTGTCGTTCTTCTTCGTCTCGCCCGGGAACTTCGCCCGCACCGTCGAGCAGTACTCCCGGAAGTCCTTCTTCTGCAGCCCGGAACGGGCGAACAGCGTCAGGTCGTACGCCGACGACACCTGGCCCGGCTGGTCGTAGCCGTCGGGGCTGACCACATGCGTGTCGAGGGCCTGTAGGTCCTCGGCGTGCGCCTGCATGTCCTTGACCGTCTGCTCGACACCGCCGTTCATCGCCGACAGCACGTGCACGGCGTCGTTGCCGGAGCGCAGGAAGACACCGAGCCACAGATCGTGCACGGTGTACGTCTCCTCCTCCTTTATCCCCACCATGCTGGAGCCCGCGCCGATGTCCGAGAGGTCGGTGACGGCGACCTTGTGCTGCTCGGTCTTGGGGAACTTCGGCAGCACGGTGTCGGCGAAGAGCATCTTCAGCGTGCTCGCCGGGGGCAGCCGCCAGTGCGCGTTGTGGGCGGCCAGCACGTCGCCCGACTCGGCGTCGGTGACGATCCAGGAGCGCGCGGTCACATCCTTGGGCAGCACCGGGGCGCTCGCGCCGAGATCCACCTGGGTCCCGGCCTGTCCCAGCCGGGCTCCGCCCACCGTCGACATGTTCGCCGGGGGAGTCGCGCTCGGGCTCGCCGTCGGTGACGGCGACGACGACGGCTTGTCGGCCGCGAAGACGGGGGCGGTCGTCGTCAGCGAAAGAGACAACAGGGTGGCGGAAGTGACCAGCATCGATCGCCGGATGGTCTTTTTGGTGACGGGCACGGTCGAGAAAGTACAGGGCGCGGGCCGGGAAGTCCCATCACCGGAACCTGGAGTCCCCAGGTCCCGGCCACCCCGGCGCCGGGTCCCGGCCGGCGACGGCGATACTGGACCCATGAAGCTCAGCCGCCCCGTCTCCTGGTTCCTGCTCGCCTTCGGAGTGTGGAGCTGGATCATCTGGGTCACTTTCGTCAAGAATTTGTGGAAGGACGGCAGCGGGCTCGCGTTCAACGACGCGGGGGATCCGACGGCGTACTTCTGGGTGCACCTGACGCTCGCCGTCGTCTCCTTTGTCTTGGGGACGGTCGTCGGAGGCATCGGGTTCCGCGGACTGCGCGCATTGCGCCAGACGTCATAACAACAGGGGACAAACGGGGGACAACCGAACATAACGGCACGCAACGGGGGATACGGCGCCTTGGTCATCGTCTTCGTACTGGTGGGGCTGCTCGCCCTCGCCGCGGTCGCGGGACTGTACTGGTACGTGTGGCGCCGCCTGGTGCGCGACACGACGTCCGGTCCGGGGCTCGCCCGGCGCGCGGGCACGGTGGTCTTCGTCGCCGGACCGGTGCTGATGATCGCCGCGGTCGCCGCGGAGCGCGCCGGTGCGCCCTTCTGGCTCCAGCGGGTGCTGGCCTGGCCCGGGTTCCTGTGGATGGCGCTGTCGATCTATCTGCTGCTGGGGGTGGTGGCGGGGGAGGTCGTACGACCGCTGCTGCGCCGGGTCGTGGAGCGACGCGCGGCCCCCTCCGCGGCCGTACCCAACCCGGCACCCGTGCCGCAGACGGAGTCGGTACCGCGCACGGAGTCGGTGCCGCGCAGGGAGTCGGTGCCGACGGGAGCGGCCCCCCAGGAGCCCCCGCCTGCCGAACCGCCACGACCCGTCACCACCCCCTCGCGCCGGCTCTTCGTCGCGCGTGCCGTCGGCGGGGCCGCCGCGGCCGTTGCCGTGGGGACCGTGGGATACGGGACGTACGGGGTTCTGCGCGGGCCCCGGGTGAAGCGGGTCACCGTGCCGCTGGCCAGACTGCCCCGGTCCGCTCATGGGTACCGGATCGCCGTCGTCAGTGACATCCACCTCGGGCCCACCCTCGGGCGGGACTTCTGTCAGCGGGTCGTCGACACGATCAACTCGACGCAGCCCGACCTGATCGCGGTGGTCGGGGACCTCGTCGACGGGAGTGTGAAGGACCTCGGACCCGCCGCGGCGCCCCTCGCGCGGCTGCGGGCACGGCACGGCTCGTACTTCGTCACGGGCAACCACGAGTACTACTCAGGCGCCGCGCAATGGGTCCGGGAAGTACGGGAACTGGGTCTGCACCCGCTCGAGAACGCCCGGACGGAAATGGCCGGATTCGATCTCGCGGGCGTCAATGACGTCGCGGGGGAGAGCGAGGGACACGGGCCCGACTTCGAGAGGGCGCTGGGGGACCGGGACACCGCGCGGGCCGTGGTGCTGCTCGCCCACCAGCCGGTCCAGATCCACGACGCCGTCAAGCACGGTGTCGACCTCCAGCTCTCCGGGCACACCCACGGCGGACAGCTCTGGCCGGGCAACTACATCGCGGAACTGGCCAATCCCACGGTCGCGGGCCTGGAGCGGTACGGCGACACACAGCTGTACGTCTCCCGGGGCGCGGGCGCGTGGGGGCCGCCGACCAGGGTGGGCGCGCCGTCGGACATCACCGTCGTGGAACTGGCGTCCCTGCAAGCCTGATGACGCGAGCCCGAGAAAAGCGCCCGAGAAAAACGCCTGGGAAAAGCACCTGAGAAAGCGAACCTGAGAACTGGCTGTGAAACAGGGGCGAAACGGCCTTTCCCAATACCCCGTTTGATTCTTCGGACACCTCTTCCCTCAGACGAAACACCTGTGGTTGGGTGATCCGCGTCACTGGGGAGTGACACGGGGCGTGGCCTGGGGAGGGGCGCCGATGCGATCGGTTCGCATACGCATTCTCGCGGTGCTGGTGGTACTGGCGGCCGTGGGTGTGGGCGGCTGGCAGTTACTGCCGTCGAAGGAGAACGACAACAGGACCATCACGGTCGGGACGACGGACGCCGTCACGTCACTCGACCCGGCGGGCGCGTACGACGCCGGCTCCTGGGCCCTGTTCAGCAATGTGTTCCAGTCGCTGCTGACGTTCGAGCCCGGTGGCGCGGCCCCCGTGCCGGACGCGGCGAAGAGCTGCGGATTCGTGGGCACGGGACTGCGGACCTATGTATGCACCCTGCGCGACGACCTGACCTTCCCGAGCGGGAGCAAGGTGACCGCCGAGGACGTGAAGTTCTCCTTCGACCGGGTCAAGGCCATCAACTCCGAGGTGGGGCCCGCGTCCCTGCTCTCCACCCTCGGCTCGGTGGACGCCAAGGGCCTCAAGGTCACCTTCCATCTGTCCTCGCCGGACGCCACCTTTCCCTTCAAGGTGGCCACCGGAGCCGGGTCGATCGTCGACCACACCCGCTACCCGAAGCGCGCCCTGCGCAAGGACGCGGGAGCCGACGGCACCGGGCTGTACGTACTGAGGACGTATACGAAGGACAAGCGTGCCGTCCTCGCGCCCAACAAGCACTACAAGGGCGCCGTCGAGGGGAGCGGCACGCCCACCGTGCTGCGCTACTACGCCACCCCCAAGGCGCTGGAGACCGCCTGGAAGGCGAAGCAGGTCGACGTCGCGACGCGCCAGCTGCCGCCCGCGACGCTCGCCACCCTCTCGCCGAGCGACCCGAACCAGCACGTCACCGAGTCCGACAGCGCCGAGACCCGCAACCTCGTCCTCAACGTCCGCGCGAACTCGCCCCTGCACAACCGCCTCGTACGGCAGGCCGTCGCCGCGCTGATCAACCGCGAACAACTGGTCAGCCAGACCTACAAGGGGACGACCGATCCGCTGTACGGGCTGATCCCGGCGGGCATCACGGGGCACTCGACGTCGTTCTTCGACGCCTATCCCAAGCCCGACGCGAAGAAGGCGAAGGCCCTGCTGACCGAGGCCGGGGTGTCGCTGCCGGTGCGCTTCACCTACGGGTACGCCGAGGGGCGGGGCGCCGCGGGTGAGGAGGCCACCGAGCTCAAGCGGCAGCTGGAGGCGAGCGGCCTGTTCAAGGTGGACATCAAGGGCTACGAGTGGACCGACTTCCAGAAGCGGTACGCCGAGGGCCAGTTGGACGCCTGGGCGATCGGCTGGGTCGCCGACTTCCCCGACCCGGACACCTTCAGCACCCCGCTCGTCGGCACCGGCAACAGCATGAAGAACGGGTACAGCGACAAGGACGTGGACCGGCTGATTCAGGACAGTCAGCACTACGAGGACCGCAGCCGCACGGCGGACGACTTCCAGGCGCTGCAGGAAATCGTGGCCCGCGATGTTCCTCTGATTCCCCTGTGGCAGCGCAAGGAGTATGTACTCAGCAGTGAGGACGTCGGAGGCGGCCAGTATCTGTCGGACGGAACCGGTGTCTTCCGCCTCTGGCGGCTGAGCTGGATATGACACGTGACGTGATCTCGCGGGGTGGCCCCCCACCCCGGTGACACAGCGCTCTCGCCCAACGCAGCACCATGTGCGCACTATGTGCCGGGGATGTGTGCGGGGTGAGGAGCTGAGGTGTTGAGACGCAACGCGTTCCGGCTGCCCCGGCATCCGGCGTCCGTCGGACTCGCCCGGCGCCGGGTGCGCGACCATCTGCGGGACTGGGGCCACAGCCCCGACGGCCCGGCGCTCGCGGACGTCCTTCTGATCGTCTCCGAGCTCGCGACCAACGCCGTACGCCACGGACCCCTCGATGAAGGGGAGTTCGAGGTCGCGGTGACCGCCCTCGCCGACGGCTCCTGCTTCGTCGAGGTCTCCGACGGGGGTCTCGCCGCACCACGGCTGCGGCCGGTCTCCGTGGGGGAGGAGACCGGCCGGGGCCTCCACCTCGTGGAGGGCGCCGCCGTGGCGTGGGGAGTGTGGAGCCGGGGCCGCTACGGCAAGACCGTGTGGGCCCTCGTGACGGCCCCGGCGCCCTGAATCACGGCGCCGGCGTCGAGCCGTACGCCGTCAGGAAGCGGTCGCGGAAGGCGTTCATCTTCCAGACCGGGGTGTCCTGCTTCGGCTGCAGGCCGTCCGCCCAGTTCCAGTCGGCGATCTTGTCCAGGACCTTCGGGTCCTTGGCGACGATCGAGACCGGCACATCACGGCTGGCGTGATTGCCGCTGACCCGGGCGATGGGCTGGTGGTCACCGAGGAAGATCAGCACGGTGTTCTTGTTGCCGTACTTCACCAGGTAGTTGATGAGGCTCGACACCGAGTACTGGATGGACTTGCCGTACTCCTGCTTCGACTTGGTGGAGTCGGTGATGATGTCCGCGGGCCTCTTGCCGGCCTTCTCGATCGCGTTGTAGATCGAGCCGTCACCGACCTGGTCCTGCGGGACCAGCTCGGGGATCGGCGCCCAGGGCTGGTGGCTGGAGGTCAGGATGATCGTCGACATCAGCGGCTTGTCGTGCTTCTTGCTGTGCACCAGGCGCTCGAACGCGGTCAGCGCGTACTGGTCGGGCATGGTCGACCAGCTGAACTTCGGTCCCTTGTAGCCGAGTTTGTGGGAGTCGTAGAGCTTGTCGATGCCGTAGAACTTCTGCTCCGGCCACGCCTTCTGGATGCCCGGCATCACGCCGACCGTGTCCCAGGCGCCCGTCTTCTTGAACGCGCCCGGGAGGGTCAGGCGCTCGCCCGCGGTGACGGTGCGGTAGCGCTGCTGGTTGCTGATCCACAGGCCCGACATGAAGGTGGAGTGACCCAGCCAGCTGCTTCCGCCGTACGTCGCCGAGGTCAACCAGCCGCTCTTCGCCGCGAACCCGGCGTCGGTCAGCTTCTTGTTCTCGGCGGTGAGCGTCGCGTCGACGCCCGGCGCCATGACCGGGTCCTCGATCGCGCTGCGGCCGTAGCTCTCGATGAAGGTGATCATCATGTCCTTGCCGCGCAGCCCGGTGAGCAGCTGGTCGGGCGGCGTGTTGGCGAAGTTGTCCTTCTTCGCGATCTTGGCGAACTCGGCTTCGTCCCGCAGGGTCCGTTGCACCTGGTCCGCCTTGAACTGGAGGGCCTGCATGGTGTGCTCCGAAGCGATGGGTATCCCCGCGGCGTACTGCACGCCCAGCGCCGCGCAGGTAACCCAGGCGATGGCCAGCACCAGCGTCGTGCGGGTCGCCTTCTCGGTGTTCCGGGCCGCCAGGTTGCCCAGTCGGATCACCGACATCGTCGTGAGGGCGAGTACGACGATCACGAGCGTCACGGCCAGGGCCGCGATGCCGAGCGCGCCACCCTTGCCGAACGTGTCCTGGAGGTATCCCTGCGCATCGCTGAAGAGCGACCAGTCGAGGACGACGTTGAAGCCTCGCCCGAGGTATTCGTTGAAACCGATGTCGAGGAAGTTCACGACGGTCAGGGCGCCCAGGCCGAGCCCGGCGAACACCGCCACGGCGATCCGCGGCTTACGGGGCAGGACGATCAGCAGGGCGGCGCCGAAGATCGCCTCCACCGGGAGACGCACGAAAGCGGCCAGCCGGAACTTGTCCGCCTGGGTCGGCATGAGCAGCGCGGCGACCACGACGGCGAGGGCCACGGCGGTGGTGGTCCACGCGAGAACGCGGGCCGCGACCGGGTACTTCTCCCGCCACCCACCCCAACCACGCCGTCGCCACCAGCGTTGGTGGGGGGTGGCGGGGGTATCGGACGCGGCGGGTGCGGGTGCGGCGGCGTCCGGCCCCGGGACTTCGGCCTCCGGAGCACTGGCCTCCGGGGCTTCCGCCCCGGGGGTCTCGGCCTTCGGGGCTTCCGCCCCGGGGGTCTCGGCCTTCGGGGCTTCCGCCCCGGGGGTCTCGGCCTTCGGGG
>NZ_JBHVST010000186.1:0-12435 GCF_042885015.1 Streptomyces sp. NPDC058086
GCGCCTGGCGCCGCAAGGCCCCGGTGGAGTCGCTGATGCCGCTGCGCCTGGCCCGCTACGGCGTGCCGCTCGCCGAGACCGCCCCCTCCGGCCTGGCTGCCGCGGGCATCGAGCCCGCGCTGCTGCCCCCCGCTCCGCAGTTGGAGGTGGCGCGCGAGCCGGAACCGACGGCACCCGTCGTACAGAGCAACGCGGCGCCTGTCCGGGAACAGCTTCCCGCCGCCGAGGCGAACGAGCCCCCCGAGCAGCCGGAGGACTACGCCGAGCCGCAGAGTCAGTGGCTTCAGGCGCGGGACCCCCTGTCCGTCGCGTATCAGGGCGGCTACGACCCGACGTACGACCCGGATGTCGCGTACCGGCAGTGGTACGAGGAGCAGCAGCAGGCCGAGCAGTTCGAGGAGCAGCAGCGGTTCCGGGCCCGGCAGCAGTTCGAGGAACAGCAGCGGTTCGAGCAGCCGACGTTCCCGCAGCAGCGGTACGAGGAGCAGCCTGCCCCCGCCCCGGAGCCCTCTCCGGAGGACACCGGTACCTTCCCGATCCCGTCCGGCCCGGGTCGTACCCGTGAGCTGGGTGCGGGCGGCGGCTCGGAGCCGACCGAGGAGGACTACTACCTGGTCTTCAAGAAGTCGATAGACGGCAGCTATCCGACCTCGGGCCAGTTCAGGGGCGACGTGGAGGCGACGTACGGCACCACGCTCCCGCAGCGCGAGGCCGACCGCATGGTCAACCGCTTCACCAACCGCCACACGGCGGAACTCCAGGAGGACCACATCGCGTAGGCACGGACGCGCGTACGACGATGGGGGCGCCCGGTGATCAAACGGGCGCCCCCATCGTCGTACAGCCGAAGGCCTTACGCGGCGAGCAGCTTGCGCACCCGGTCCTGGCCGACCGCGAGCAGCAGCGTGGGCAGGCGCGGGCCGGTGTCACGCCCGACCAGCAGGTGGTACAGCAGCGCGAAGAACGTGCGCTGGGCGACCTTGATCTCCGGCGGGAGCTCCTTGGCGGTGGCGTCGGCGGGGAAGCCGGCCTGGACCTTGGGGACGCCGTAGACGAGGTGGGTGAGGCCGTCCAGCGACCAGTTCTGCTCCAGCCCGTCGAGGAGCAGCCGCAGCGACTCGCGGCCCTGGTCGTCGAGCGACTTGAGCAGTTCGACGTCGGGCTCGTCGCGCACGACGGTGCGCTCCTCGGCCGGCACCTGGGTGTTGATCCAGGTCTCGGCCTTGTCGAGCCGGGGCCGGACCTCGTCCAGGGAGGCGAGCGGGTTCTCGGGGTCGAGCTCGCTCAGGATCCGCAGGGTCTGGTCCTCGGCGCCGGCGGTGATGTCGGCGACGGAGGCGAGGGTGCGGTACGCCATCGGGCGGGGGGTCCTGGGCAGTTCCCCGGCGGCGGTGCCGACCGCGCGCGCGTACGCGGCGGCGTCGGCCGGGAGGACCGAGCCGTCGGTGACCTTGCCCGCGAGCTTGTCCCACTCGTCGTACAGCCGCTGGATCTCCTGGTCGAAGGCGATCTTGAACGACTGGTTGGGGCGGCGGCGGGCGTACAGCCAGCGCAGCAGCTGCGGTTCCATGATCTGGAGCGCGTCGGCCGGGGTGGGCACCCCGCCCTTGCTGCTGGACATCTTGGCCATGCCGGAGATGCCGACGAACGCGTACATGGGCCCGATCGGCTGCTTGCCGCCGAAGATGCCCACGATCTGGCCGCCCACCTGGAAGGAGGACCCCGGAGAGGAGTGGTCGACCCCGCTCGGCTCGAAGATGACGCCCTCGTAGGCCCAGCGCATGGGCCAGTCGACCTTCCAGACCAGCTTGCCGCGGTTGAACTCGTTCAGCCGGACGGTCTCGGAGAAGCCGCAGGCGGAGCAGGTGTACGCCAGCTCGGTGGTCTCGTCGTCGTACGAGGTGACGGTGGTGAGGTCCTTCTCGCACTGCCCGCAGTAGGGCTTGTACGGGTAGTACCCGGCGACCGAGCTGCCGTCGTCCTCGGCGGCGGCGCCGGAGCCTTCGGCGGCTTCGAGCTCGGCCTCGTCGACCGGCTTCTGGCCCTGCTGCTTCTTCGCGGGGCCCTTCTTGGTCCGGTACTGGTCGAGGATCGCGTCGATGTCACCGCGGTGCTTCATCGCGAACAGCACCTGGTCGCGGTAGACACCGGAGGTGTACTGCTCGGTCTGGCTGATCCCGTCGTACTCGACGCCGAGCTCGGCCAGCGCCTCGACCATCGCGGCCTTGAAGTGCTCGGCCCAGTTCGGGTACTCCGAGCCCTTGGGGGCGGGGACGGAGGTCAGCGGCTTGCCGATGTGCTCGGCCCAGGACTCGTCGATGCCGGGGATGCCGGCCGGGACCTTGCGGTAGCGGTCGTAGTCGTCCCAGGAGAGCAGGTGGCGCACGGTGTACCCGCGGCGGCGGATCTCGTCGGCGACCAGGTGCGGGGTCATGACCTCGCGGAGGTTGCCGAGGTGGATCGGGCCGGATGGGGAGAGCCCGGACGCGACGACCACAGGTTTGCCCGGGGCCCGACGCTCCGATTCCTCGATGACCTCATCCGCGAAACGGGAGACCCAGTCGGTGGTCTCGGTGCTCTGAGCCACGATCGGCACGTCCTTCTTTCTCATACGCCAGTACGGCTGACCGCACCATTCTCCCAGCTCGGGCCTGAACCGCGAAAACGGCTTTTCACCGCATGGGATACTGGCTTTCCTGTACTCAGAAACTCCCGGAACCCGAGCAGAACGGCAGCCACTCCATGGCCTCGGTCACGTCCCTCACCGCCTCCGTCCACCAGCGCCTCGCGGACGCCCTCTCGGCAGCCCTGCCGGAGGCCGGTTCCGCGGACCCGCTGCTGCGACGAAGCGACCGGGCCGATTTCCAGGCCAACGGGATCCTGGCCCTCGCGAAGAAGGCGAAGGCGAACCCGAGAGAGCTGGCGACGCAGGTCGTGGCGCGGGTCGAGTCGGGTGAGGTGATCAAGGACATCGAGGTCTCCGGGCCCGGCTTCCTGAACATCACGATCACTGACAAGGCCATCACCGAGAACCTGGCGGCGCGGTACGAGGACGGCGAGCGCCTCGGCGTGCCGCTCGCCGAGGACCCGGGCACCACGGTCATCGACTACGCGCAGCCGAACGTGGCGAAGGAGATGCACGTCGGTCACCTGCGTTCGGCGGTCATCGGCGACGCGGTGGTCCAGATCCTGGAGTTCACCGGCGAGAGCGTGGTCCGGCGCCATCACATCGGCGACTGGGGCACCCAGTTCGGCATGCTCATCCAGTACCTGATCGAGCACCCGCACGAGCTGGACCACAAGGGCGCGGCGGAGGTCTCCGGCGAGGAGGCCATGTCGAACCTGAACCGGCTCTACAAGGCGGCGCGGACGCTCTTCGACTCCGACGAGGAGTTCAAGACGCGGGCGCGGCGCCGGGTGGTCGACCTCCAGGCGGGTGAGCCCGAGACCCTCGCCATGTGGCAGAAGTTCGTGGACGAGTCGAAGATCTACTTCTACTCGGTCTTCGACAAGCTGGACATGGAGATCCGGGACCCGGACGTGGTCGGCGAGTCGGGCTACAACGACATGCTGGACGAGACCTGCCGCCTCCTGGAGGAGTCGGGCGTGGCGGTCCGCTCCGACGGCGCGCTCTGTGTGTTCTTCGACGATGTGAAGGGCCCGGACGGCAACCCGGTCCCGCTGATCGTGAAGAAGTCGGACGGTGGCTACGGCTACGCGGCGACCGACCTCTCGGCGATCAGGGACCGTGTCTTCAACCTCAAGGCGAACACCCTCGTCTACGTGGTCGACGCCCGTCAGTCCCTGCACTTCAAGATGGTCTTCGAGACCGCGCGCAGGGCGGGCTGGCTGAGCGACGACGTGCAGGCGCAGCAGCTGGCCTTCGGCACGGTGCTGGGCAAGGACGGCAAACCGTTCAAGACGCGTGAGGGCGAGACGGTCCGGCTGGTGGATCTCCTGGACGAGGCGATCGAGCGGGCCACGGCGGTCGTGCGGGAGAAGGACACCCTGGGGCAGCTGTCGGAGGAGGAGATCTCCGAGCGCGGCACGCAGGTGGGCATCGGCGCGGTCAAGTACGCCGACCTGTCGACGTCGGCGAACCGCGACTACAAGTTCGACCTGGACCAGATGGTGTCGCTCAACGGCGACACGTCCGTGTACCTCCAGTACGCGTACGCCCGTATCCAGTCGATCCTGCGCAAGGCGGGCGAGGTCCGCCCGGCCGCCCACCCGGAGCTGGAACTGGCCCCGGCCGAGCGCGAGTTGGGCCTGCACCTGGACCGCTTCGCGGAGACGATCACGGAGGTCGCCGGCGAGTACGCCCCACACAAACTGGCGGCGTACCTGTACCAGCTGGCGTCCCTGTACACGACCTTCTACTCGGAGTGCCCGGTCCTGAAGGCGGACACCCCGGCCCAGGTCGAGAACCGCCTGTTCCTGTGCGACCTCACGGCTCGCACCCTGCACCAGGGCATGGCCCTGCTGGGCATCAGGACGCCGGAGCGCCTCTGATCTCCCGTGGGGCGCCGAGCCCGGCGTAAACCCCGTAGTACCTGATCCCGTAGGCCGCTGACGCGCCTGCGGGATCAGGCGTTTCCGCGCCCGGACGCGCGTACGCACGATCACCCGAGCGCGTGCCCCTGCCCGCTCGGGACTGTTACTCACTTTCGGGTGACGGCGGAGGTCGCGGACGGGTGGCGCGGCATGGCGAAGAAGTGGCGCAGGTCAGTACTGATGCGGCCACACCCCCCGAAGAGGCGTCAACCCGACACACCTTCACAAAACGTGCGCACTACATGCGACTATCACGACAATGTCGTTGATCGGCAACGCCCTCCGATTCCGGGACGTAGCGGAGCACTTCAGTCGGCAAGCTATGCGGTGTCCGGCCAGCAGGCCGGGTGCACGAACAGCGGGCCGCCGGCACGATCCTGTCGCCGCGACCCGCCAGTACCCCAAGGGGGCACCCATGACCGCTTCGCAGACCTTCACGGCCCGTCGCCTGGCCGCCGCCGCTCTGTCCGCCGCCGCGCTGGTGGGAGCAGCCGCCCTGCCGGCGGTGGCCGACGGAGCCGGGCCGCGCGGTCCGCAGGTGGAGATCAGCAAGGTCCAGTACGACGCCCCGGGTCACGGCTCCAGGTCCAACCGCTCGCTGAACGAGGAGTGGGTGCAGATCACCAACAGCGGGCGCGGCAGCGTGAACCTGGACAACTGGACGCTGTCCAACCGTCAGGGCCGCGTCTACACGTTCCACCACCTGCGCCTGGACGGCCGCTCCACCGTCCGCGTCCACACCGGTTTCGGGCGTGACACCTACCGCGACGTCTACCAGGACCGCCGCAACTTCGTCTGGGACGACCGCGAGGACACCGCCACGCTCCGCAACGACCACCGTCGTGTGGTCGACACCCTCTCCTGGGACGCCAGGCACCACGGTGACGACGGTCGCGGCCACGGCGACGACCGCGGACACGGCAGCGACCGCAGCCACGGTGACGACCGCGGCCACGGTGACGAGCACGGCCGCGGCCCGGGCCACGGCCACCGCTGACACCTGGCGGGTCGAGACCGGCGTACGGACTGCGCCGCCCTCGACCCGCGCCTGACCCTCTTCGCGCGGCGTGCCACGAACCACCTGTGGCACGCCGCGTTCGTGTGTCCCGGCGCTCCAGGACCTCGTGGGCGGACCCCGAGGTGCGTTGTCAGTGGCGGGCCCTAAAGTCACCGGCATGGCGACACTTCCGAACCCGCTGCCCTCGCTGGCGGCAGATCCGAGCGGGCGCGCGCTCGGCCTCGAACTCCCGCCCGGGAAACTGATCGACACGACAGACGACGGCCCCTGGCACGAGCCGTTGCTGTGGCACACCGAGGCACCGGCCGCCCCCGGAGACTGGGCCACGCTGGGTTCCGCCCCGCGCACGGCCGGCCTGCTCCCCCTCCTCATAGACGTCGGCGGCAGCCAGGGCGGCCCGGAGGAATGGGAGTTGATGCCCGAGGAGATGTCGTATCCGGGGGATCACGACGCCGACGAGGTACTGGCGGGGTACTGGGAGGAGTACGCGGAGGACGAGCTCGAGCTCGACGCCGACGTGGACCACCCCGGCAAGGAAGCGGTCACCGAACTCTTCGGTGAGGCCGAGGAGTTCGCCGAGACGATCGCGCCGCACGGCGTGCAGTGGCCCGGCCTGGCACCGGCCACCGCGCCCGGGGCGGACGCGGACGGCCTGGCCACCGAGGTCGCCGACTCCCTCGCGGGCGGCGGCTCCTGGCTGAAGGAGCCGCGCCTCGCCCTGGTCCCGGCGCGCCGCAGCGCGGACATCCCGGCGGCGATCGGCTGGTCCGGTCCGGTGAACTACGAGGGTGACGTGGCCCGCCTCTGCGCGGTCCTGCGCTCCTGGGAGGACCGCTTCGGCGTACGGGTCGTGGCCCTCACCTTCGACCAGCTGGTCCTGTCGGTGGCGGCCCCGCCCACGACACCGGCCGAGGCCGAGGCGGTGGCCGCCGAGCACTTCGCCTTCTGCCCCGACAACATCACGCAGGGCGAGAGCGAGACGCTGCGCGCGTACGCGGCGGACGAGGTGCTCGGCAAGCGGGTGTGGTCCTTCTGGTGGGACTGACCGGCTCCCCTGCCTAACGAAACCCCTTCGCCAGCCGCCGCAGCCCCTCACCGATCTCGTCCGGGGTCTGGGTGACGAAGCAGAGCCGCAGCGTCGCGGGGTCGGGCTCCCCGGCGTAGAAGGGCGCGCCCGGCACGTACGCCACTCCCTGCTCCACCACTCCCCGGAGCAGGGCCGTGGTGTCGTACGACTCGGGCAGCCGCGCCCAGAGGAACATGCCGCCCTCGGGCCGGGTCCACGTGGACCCGGCCGGAAGGGCGTCGGCGATACCCGCCAGCATGGCGTCGCGCCGCTCGCGGTACACGCCCGCGACCCGTGCCACATGGGCGTCGAGGTCCCGGTCGGCGAGATAACGCGCGGCGGCGAGCTGGTTGACGGTCGGGGTGTGCAGATCGGCGGCCTGCTTGGCGACGGCGCACGCCCGCAGCAGCGCGGCGGGGGCCCGCAGCCAGCCGAGCCTGAGGCCGGGCGCCATGACCTTGGAGAAGGACCCGAGGAGCACGGTCCGGTCCTGGGCACCGTCGCACGAGGCGATCCACGGCACCCGCTCGCCCTCGAAACGGAGCTCGCCGTACGGGTCGTCCTCGACGATCCACACCCCGCACCGGGCGGCGACGGACGCGACGGCGGCCCGGCGCTCACCCGCCATGGTCCGGCCGGTCGGGTTCTGAAAGGTCGGCACGGTGTAGAGCAGCTTGGGCCGCTCGCGAGTGACAAGCTCCTCAAGCGCGTCCGGATCGATCCCGCCCCCGTCCGCCGGCACCGCGACCACCCGCGCCCCGGCGAACGCGAACGCCTGGAGTGCCGCCAGATAGCAGGGGCTTTCGACGAGCACGGTGTCGCCGGGCTCGACCAGGACGGTGGCGAGCAGCGAGAGCGCCTGCTGCGACCCGGTGGTGACCAGTACGTCGTCCGCGTCCGTCGGCAGCCCTCGTGCGGTGGTCCGCTCCGCGAGGGCTGCCCGCAGCACGGGCTCGCCCTCGGTGGTCGAGTACTGCAGCGCCCGCTCGGGCTCGTGGGCGAACACGTCACGGAACGCGGCGGCGATCCCGTCCGCGTCGAACAGCTCCGGCGCCGGCAGCCCGCCCGCGAAGTTGATCACCTCCGGCCGCGCGGTGACCGCGAGGATCTCCCGTACCGGCGACCCACCGATCGCGGTGGCCCGCGCGGCGAGCGGCGGCACGGCTTGAGCGATCTCGAGACCGGTCACAGGACGACTCCTTCTCCTACGGCTCCCACAACCCCTGGCTCGCCACCCTAGAAAGAAACCTGCGCCCTACACCGACCAATTCCGCGATACGGACACGAAGAACTTCCCGGCGGGGGCGGGAGTCAGGGCTTGACGCCCGTCACCCCGTACACATTGATGTCCGCGTCCGTCACGTCATTGATGTCGCGATAGCGGATCTTCTCGATGTCGTCGAGGCTGGCGAAGTACGCGGGATCCACCTTTTCGGGCAGCGGAGCCGCACCGTCCGGCCGCCAGCGGTGCACAGGCACGACACCCGGCTCCGCCACCTCGAGCCCGTTCTCCGTGAAGAACCGCTCCACCTCGGCCCTGGACCGCAGCACGAACGTGAACCCCCGCTCGGTGAACGTCCGCTGAACCGCCCGAATGTTCTCCGCGTTGAGATCCTCGGTGAGATGGCTGAGCACGAGCCGGCTGCCCGAAGGCAACGCCTCCACCAGCTCACGCACGATCGGATAGGCCTGCTCGTCCTCGATGAAGTGCAGGATCGCCACCAGCACGAGGGCGATCGGCTGCTCGAAGTCGAGGGTCTTCGCGGCCCCTTCGAGGATCCGCGCGGGCTCCTCGAGGTCCGCGTCGATGTAGTCCGTCTGCCCCTCGGGCCCACTGGTGAGCAACGCACGCGCGTGAGCGAGCACAACGGGGTCGTTGTCGACGTACACGACCCGCGACTCCGGAGTGATCCGCTGCGCGATCTGGTGGACGTTCTCCTGCGTCGGCAACCCGGTACCTATGTCCAGGAACTGACGGATACCCGATTCCTGGGTCAGCGTGGTGACCGCCCTGCGCAGGAAGTCCCGGTTGTGCCGGACGTCGAGGTACCCGCTCGGATTGGCCACGATCGCCGCGGCGGCCGCGGACCGGTCGACCGGGTAGTTGTCCTTGCCCCCGAGGAAGACGTCGTAGACGCGCGCCGGGTGCGCCTTGGTGGTGTCGATCCTCCTTCTCAGCTCGGCGGGGTCCTGGCTGAGAGCATCACCGGGCATAAAGCCTCTCCCTGGAGAGTCGCGTCATTCGATGGGCAACAACGTAACTCCTAGGGGGACTTGATAGTGCCCATCCCCTGACTAACCTGTCGCGGCCGTCTCCCACTCACTGCCGCCCAGCGGATAGTCGTAGGCGGGCCGCCCCACATTCCCGCTCGTCCGGAACGGCTTCCCGTTGTCGTCGATACGCACCGTGCCACTGCGCGCTCCACTGGACCAGTCGAGCTCCAGGTACCAGCTCACGTCGTGCGCCCGCGCGTCCGCGAAGACATAGAAGACCTCGGGATCAGACTCGCTGACCTTGTAGGGGAAGTCCCGCTGCCCGGCCTTGGGCGTGGTCACGGGCCGCCCCGCGTCGAGATCCACGGCGAACGACTTCGTCTGCACGCCGCCCCCGCAGCCGACGCCCATCGCATAGTCGTTCCAGGCGAGCGGCACGTCCTTCCCCACCACCCGCACGTGCAGCCCATCCAGGACCACGGTGGCCTTCCCGGTCCCCTGCACGGTCAGCGCGAGCATCTGCTCCTGACCGGCGACCGCGCCGAGCGCCGTGACCCACCCGCGCGCGTCCGACTCGTTCGGCGGCGGGGGCACCTGCGCGGCCTTCCGGTTCACCAGGTAGTGCTGACTGCACGGGCCTTCCCACTTGTACGGGTTGGCGGCCACGACGGGCGCGGTGGCGCCGTCGGCGACGTCCTGGCCCGCGCCGCCGCCCGAAGCCGTCGTCGAGACGGACGCCTCGGGCCCACCACCGTGCGAGGCGGAGACGGAGGCGCTGGCCGAGGCGGACGGCTCCCGGTGCTTGCCGTCGGCGGACGCCGTCCCCCGCGAACCCTCCCGGGGACCGGACGACGCGGCGGCCCCCAAGACCTCCCGCCCCCCGCTCCCGTCCCCCTTGCCGTCCGGCACGAACCGCACCGCGAGCGCGGCGGACGCGAGCACCGCGGCGACGGCGACCGAGGCGAGGAGGACCGTACGCCGTCGCCGGCCCCCGGTCGAAGCCTTACCCGAGGGCCCGCCGACAACCTCCGAAGCCGCATCCGGCTCCCCCGAGGAACCCTCCACCCCCACCGGCATCACGGACGCCACATCCGCCACGGACACCTCATCCGTCACAGACGCCACATCCGCCACAGACGCCACATCCGCCACATCCGCCACATCCGCCACGGAAGCTGTATCCGTCACAGGCGCCGCAGGCACCCCCTTCTGCCCCCGCAGCACATCGGCCCGCACCCACCGCCGATGCAGCTCCACCAGCTCCTCGGGAGTCGCCCCGCACACGCGCGCGAGCCGCTCCACGGGTGCGTAGTCCGTCGGCACGGCGTCCCCGTTGACGTAGCGATGCAGCGTGGACGTACTCACGTGCAACCGTTTCGCGAGCACCCCGTAACTGAGTCCGGACCGCTCCTTCAGCTCCCGCAGCAGCCCCGCGAACTCGTCCCCGGCCACCGTTTCTCCCTCCCCCGCGTCCCGGGCCGCGTTCCAGGGGGACGGTATTCCCCCTGGTCAGACCCCATAGGACCGTTCCGACGTCCCGTATCCCCCGGCAACCGTGGCGGCCGGGACGGATCAACCGACAAGCTGTGGTCATCCAAGCACGCCGCTCCCCTCGACCAGTCGAGCGGCCGCCGACCAGCCACACCCACAGGGGGATCACCCATGTCCGCACGCACCGCCCGCACCCGCCTCCTCGCCGCCACGACGGTCGCGCTCGCCGCGTTCGCCCTCACGGCGTGCGACAACGGGAAGGGCGTACGTGACGAGGGTCCGTCCGCCGCGTCCAATTCCTCGGCGCGGCCGACCGGGTCCACGGCCCACGGCGGTACGAAGGCGAAGCCGGCGGGCGAGACGGGGGGCTCGACGGCCGCCTCAAAGGGCACCACCACGACGGGCACCACCACGGCGGGCACCAGCGGCGGCTCCGGCTCCGCCGGCAAGAACGGCACAGGCACCACGGCCACCCGGAACCCCGCCTGCAACGGCGCCAACAGCAAGACCACCGCGACCGAGGTCTCCCGCCCCCTCAACCACCTGCTCCTCACCGTCACCAACACCGGTGCGAAGAACTGCGATCTGACCGGCTACCCGATCGCCCGCTTCGGCGAGGCCCAGTCCGTCCCGCCGGTCGCCGAGTCGACCCACCCGCAGGCGGTCGTCACGCTGGCTCCGGGCGAGTCCGGCTACGCGGGCGTCCTGCTCTCGGCCGCCGACGGCAGCGGCGGCAACGGCTACACGGCCAAGACCCTCGTCGTCGGCTTCGCCAAGGGCAGCAGCGCGACCCCGGCGCTCCCGACGAAGGGCGTGTACGTGGACGACAAGCTCACGGTGACGTACTGGCAGCAGAGGCTGGACGACGCGCTGGCGTACTGAGCGGCTGCCGGGCCCTAGCGGAGCTTCTGCGCGACCTCGGTGGCCCAGTAGGTGAGGATGTTCTGGGCGCCGGCCCGCTTGATGCCGGTCAGCGTCTCCAGGATCGCCTTGTCACGGTCGATCCAGCCCTTCTCGGCCGCCGCCTCGATCATCGAGTACTCGCCGGAGATCTGGTAGGCGGCCACGGGCACGTCGACGGAGTCAGCGACCCGCGCCAGGATGTCCAGATACGGTCCCGCCGGCTTCACCATCACCATGTCGGCCCCCTCCTCCAGATCGAGGGCCAACTCCCGCAGGGACTCCCGCGCATTGGCGGGGTCCTGCTGGTACGTCTTGCGGTCGCCCTTCAGCGAGGAGGCGACGGCCTCCCGGAAAGGCCCGAAGAAGGCGGAGGAGTACTTCACGGTGTAGGCGAGGATGGCGACGTCCTCGCGCCCGATCTGGTCCAGGGCGTCCCGGATGACCCCGATCTGCCCGTCCATCATCCCGCTGGGCCCCACCACGTGCGCCCCCGCGTCGGCCTGGACCTGGGCCATCTCGGCGTACCGCTCCAGGGTCGCGTCGTTGTCGACGCGGCCTTCCGCGTCGAGCACTCCGCAGTGCCCGTGGTCGGTGGTCTCGTCGAGACACAGATCGGACATGACGAGCAGTTCGTCGCCGACCTCGGCACGCACGTCACGGAGGGCGAGCTGCAGAATCCCGTCCGGGTCGGTCCCGGCGGTTCCGACGGCGTCCTTCTTCGAGTCCTCCGGCACGCCGAAGAGCATGATCCCGGAGATCCCGGCCTCCACGGCCTCCAGCGCGGCCTTCTTCAGGCTGTCGCGCGTGTGCTGTACGACGCCGGGCATCGCCGCGATGGGAACCGGCTCGTGCACGCCCTCCCGTACGAACGCGGGGAGGATGAAGTCGGCGGGGTGCAGCCGGGTCTCGGCGACCATGCGCCGCATGACCGGCGTCGTACGCAGCCGCCGCGGCCGCGTACCGGGGAAGGATCCGTACTTCGTCATGCCCTCTACGCTACGCCCGCCCCTCGGCTCCCCTTGCCGACACCTTGCCGGTACAAACCCCAGACACCGAACGGGGCTCCGCCCCACATCCCCACCCACCCGACCCGTTGCCCTGCGGCCCGGCGGGGGCTGATCGCGCAGTTCCCCGGCGCCCCTAAAAGCCTGGGGCGCCGGGGCGCAGCCCCGTGCCCCAGGGGCGCGGG
>NZ_JBHVST010000187.1:0-12208 GCF_042885015.1 Streptomyces sp. NPDC058086
CGACCGCCACGGCGAAGGCCAGGCGCTGAACAACCTCGGCGGCGCCCTGCAGGGGGTGCGGCGGTTCGAGGAGGCCATCGACGCCCACACCCGGGCCGCCGACATCGCCCGTGAGCTCGGCGACCGCCACCGCGAGGGCACGGCGCTGAACAACCTCGGCGGCGCCCTGCGGCAGGTGCGGCGGTTCGAGGAGGCCATCGACGCCCACACCCGGGCCGCCGACATCGCCCGTGAGCTCGGCGACCGCCACGGCGAAGGCACGGCGTGGACGGCCTGGGCAGTTGCGCACAACGAACGCTGGCTGAGGCGGAGCTGAGCGACCTTCGCTCCGCTGACGTTGCCCTTGCCGGAATTCTCGTCCGCGCAGGTCAAGCCGTATTCGGGCAATCGCGAAGTCACGTCAGCGAGGCGATCGCGTCGTCGTATGAGGCAGGCGATCATGCCCGCTTCATCACCCTCCACGCCGTCATGCAAGCGCATGGCCGCCGAGGCCGAGCCAACGAGTTGAGTACGAACCCGCAGGTTCATCCCCCGGAATCAAGGGGGTACGCCCTCGGGTTCATACTGAAGAGCCTCCGGTTTCCGCGAACCCACGGGGTTCAAGGCCTTGTTCTCGTATAGCTACCGCCAGGCGGCGTCTAGCGCAGTGTTACTGCCGTCGTCCTCGTTTCTCAACTGGCCGTCGGAGCCTCGGCTTCGGCCTGTCGGGCGCGTCGCTGCGCGCGTACGCCAGTGCCAGACCTGTCCGGGGCCGACCAGTCTGGCTCGTCCCCGGGGTCCTTCGTCGCCACCTTGGTCACCTGCAGCCCGGCGGCCCGGCCCCGGGTGTGCTGACTCGTGTCGCACGTCAGCAACCGAACGTCGCGGCCTGCCAGGCTCTGGATGGCCACCGTCCGGTCGATGATTTCTACGTCGGGGCGGTCCAGGCGCACGTGGCCGGGGGGATCGAGGACGATCTCCACGTTGACCCTGCCGCGGGTCTCGCCGTCATGGACCGTGTGCTCTCCCTCATGCAGGATCCCGTGGGTGTAGCCGTCGAGGACGCCGTCGAGGAGGCCGAGCGTGTGGGCGGCGCGCCAGCGGGCCCGCTGCTTACTGGCGTCCTTGAGGTCGTCCAGCTCGTCGACCACCACGATCGGGAACAGCAGGCGCACGAACTGCCAGCGCGGGACGTCGAGAATCTCGTGCAGGTCGACGTCGGCCAGCTTCACGGCGTTCTGGATGTAGAAGCTGGAGTCGGCGACGACGAAAACCTCCCGCTGGCGCCACTGGCCGATCTGCGCGTCCAGCGCAGCTACAGCCGCCTCGAAGGCTTCGACGCGTTCGGCCACCTCCAGTTGCACCAGACCATTCACGAGGCGCTGCTGGGCGGTGCTGGCGAGCGTGCCGCAGCTGCCCAGCAGGGCGCGGTAGCGGTCGGTGAAAACGAGCTGGGCGAGGTCCCGGTCGCTGATCTGGGAGCGCAGCATCCGCGCGGACTCCGTGGCCCATTCCAGATACGTCAGCAGCCCCTCGAAGGCGCTGTCGTACGGCCGTTGCAGGTTCATCGCCGTGGTGTGGACGCCGCTGAGGACCTGGCGAATGTTCCTTCGGTCGGCGCCCCGGCGGGGTGTGATGAGCATGCGCCGATCATGTCAGCGCGGCCCCCAGGTGCGCCTCGGGTTTCCGACGTCGCCGCCCTCCAGCAGCACGACCGCAGCCCCAAGTAGCTACTCAGCGCTACACGCCACCTGGCGGTAGCTATACGAGAACAGGGCCGGGATCCCCGTGAGTTCGCGGAAACTGAAGGTTCTTTAGTGGGAACCCGAGGGTCTGGGACTGCCATTTTTGGGATGAACCCGTGGGTTCGTGGCAAACCCGCTGGACGATCATGGGTTAGGGCTTGGACACCAGCAAGCAACTGATGCGCCAGTAGGTCGTCAGGAAGGCCAGCTTGTCTGGTCATCGTTGTCGGCTTTGAAGATGTGTGCGCGGGTCTTCTGCCCCCGGCACTTCACGGTCCGCGCCGATCCCCCTTGCCGACCTGGCACTAGGACGAATCTAGGACGGACGAAGGACCCGTGTCCATAACGTCACCACGGCCGGACTCACCGAAGGCTAGGGGGTGGGCGATGCGTGCGTATCGGCGTCGGGGCACGAGCGGGGGTCTCGTGTGCGTCGCAGGGTTTGTCAACGCCGCCGACGCCTTCGGACGACTCGGTGGAGAGGAATCACTATGAAACAAGAGATCGGCTCTCTCGCAGCCACGAAAGCGATGTCCTGAAACTGTCGTCATCAGGGCAGCGCAATCGAGGCCGAAAACGGGCTCCCTGGCGCGCTCGTCGCGATGATCTTGCAGTTTCGCGCGTGGCCGACCAGAACCGGCTGCTCGTGACCCCCTTCGGGACCCATCCATCCTCTCGGCAAAGAAGGTATTCGATCATGAAACTGCGCCGATTACTCACCACCTCCGTCGCGGCTGCCGTTGCCGTCCTCGGATTCGCCGGCAGCGCCACGAGCGCCCACGCCGACGGGCTCCCGGCCTACTGGGCGGTGATTACTACCGCCGATCACGTCGGTGTCTACTGGCAGCCCTACGACACGCCCGCCAATAAGGTGGGCCTTACCGACGACAGCAACGGAGGCTCGGTGTTGATCGATTGCTGGGTCTCCGCCGGCCAGGTCGGCACTGCCGGGGACGTGTGGTACCGCACCTGGAAGGTCAATTACCCACCCCCGGGGGGTTCCACTGTCACCAACACTGACACCCAACCGTGGTGGACCTTCGCTCCGTATGTCAACGGCGCATGGCACTTCCACAACCACATCGTGCCGCCGTGCTGATGGCGCCCTGAGCTTGCCGACGTTGGCCCGACCAGATGGCCCCTGCTGCAGGGGCCCGAGCTTCGGGCCACGCTCGACCGCGGCCGTCCGGTGTCCTACGAGTCGCGTCGTCACGACCCAGTTCGGCTCACCCCCGCTTGCGCGGGGAGGACATGAACAGCCGCGGACGGCCGCCGTCCTGGACCGGCTCACCCCGCCTGCGCGGGGAGGACTCCTTCCGGCCGCTGAACGCCGTGCGGATGTCCGGCTTACCCCCGCTCGCGCGGGGAGGACCCCGCAGGCTCGATGGTGGTCTGGGGCTGCTGCGGCTCACCCCCGCCTAGGCGGGGGTGAGCCGGCACGCGCCAGAAACTCGGCCAACGCGAGCAGGTCCTCCCCGCGCAAGCTGGGGTGAGCCGTCCTACGAAGAGCCCTCCTACACCGAGGCCCTGTCCTCCCCGCGCAGGCGGGGGTGAGTGACAGCGGCCACTTCGGATTCCCCAGGTACGGCCAGTTACGAGGTCACTCTGCGTAGGTGTCGAAGGCTCCGCCTTGAGAGTTGCCTTTCTTATTCCTTAACCTCCAACGCTTGTCTCGCCAGGCCTATGAACGCGACGAAGGCTTCCCGGAAATCCAGGTACGCCGCGTCGTATTCGTGCCTCCGATCGGGACTGTCGTCACCGATGAGCGCCTTGAGCAGCGGCTGCACGCGTCGCGCCATCTGCCGCACGTGCTCCGCTGCGGCGGAAACCTCGGCAGGACCATCGAGCCGGACCTCATGGGTTGCCCTGTTCATGTTCCCGATGGTTGGTCCGATGCGCTCATCCATCTGCGTCAGGAGTCGGTCCTTGCTCTCACGGTCAGGCGTCGCGTCGACGTCGTCAATCTGCCATGTGACCTCTGAGAAGGCGTGCGCGCAGCTCATCATTTCCCGATAGGTGGATCGACGCCGGTTGCGCTGCTCACGAAGGGTCTCTGCCGTCGTGGTTGTTCGCGCTTGGGCCAGCACCGCGCGTGAGGTCGCCCGCGCGGTGATGTAGCTGGCTCCGAGCGCGGTCAGCGCAGTGAGGATGCCAACCCACAGTCCGCTATTCGCCATAATCGAGGAGTCTGCCAGCGAGGAGTGCCGTTTAGACAGCCCGCGCATCGATCACTGAACGTAACCTGTGACGGCCAGATAGCTCCCCACTACTGCTGGATTCCTCTTTCGGTGGGTATAGCTGCTGGTAGCGGGGCAGTTGCGGGTGCTCGGGGGCGGGTGCTGGGTAGTGGTGCTGAGGGCACGGCCGGGCCGTGACGAGGGTGAGCAAGCGGTGGTCCACCGCCTGGCGTCGGCCAGAAAGGCGCCGAAGGTTGTGGTGGAGCGCTGCCGGATGGTGGAGCTGAGCTGGGGCGGCTGGCTGGTCCCGCAGATAGCCGACGAGCTGCGGTGCAGTCAGAAGACGGTGCGCCGCTGGCTGCACCGCTTCAACCGCTGTGGGCTGGAGGGACTGGAGGATCTGGGCGGGCAGGGACGCAAGCGAAGGATCACCGAGGCCGAGCGCTCGAGGATCATCGGCCTGGTCAGGCTGACGCCGCCGGGCCGGCTGGAGGTGCAGCCGTCGAACGAGATGTGGGCCGCGGACGAGTTGGGGCCCTCGGAGTGGACTTTGGACACACTGGCCGCCGCGGCCCGGGACCTGGGCATCGAGGTCAGCCGCTCCCAGGTACGTCGGATCCTGCTGGCCGAGGGGGTGCGCTGGCGGCGCACGCGCTCGTGGACCCGCTCGAGAGATGTGGACTTCGAGGGAAAAGGACGCGGATCGTCGAGCTCTACACCAGCCCGCCCGACGGCGCGACGGTGGTCTGCGCCGACGAACTCGGCCCGGTGATCCCACGCACCTTCCCGCCGGCACCGGGCTGGTCGCCGGACGGACACCGCATCAAAAACGAGCTCGACTACTCCCGCGGACCGGAGAAAACCTGGGTCTACGGCGCCTTACGCATCCGGGACGGCCACGAGGTCACGATGACGGCCACCTCCCGTAACAGTGCCTTCTACCAGCAGTTCCTCCAGCTGGTCGAGGACGCCAACCCCGTCGGGGACATCTACGTGATCACCGACAATCTGTCCTCCCACAACAGCATGTCCACCCGGACCTGGCTCGAGGAACATCCCCGCATCCAGCATGTGTTCATACCGGTCGGCGCCTGCTGGCTCAACCTCCAAGAGGGCTGGTGGCGCATCTTCCGCAAGACCGCCCTGGCCGGACGCTCCTTCGGCGACCGCGACCACATCACCCACGCCACCGAAGTGGCCACAGCCCAGCTCAACACCCGCGCCCGACCCTGGATCTGGGGCAGACCCGCACCGCCCACCAGGCGTTTACGCCGCCGCTATGTGTACTTCCTTTGAGGAATCCAGCAGTAGGCGGGCGCCAGGCACGGTCGTCGTGTCACGAGGCGTCCTCCTGGACGGGCTGAGACGCGCGCCGGGGTGCGGGCACCGGTGATTCCGGGGGAACGGTGAGCCCGAATTGGGCGGCCTGGGCGGTGAACATGCCTTGATAGAGCCCGTCCTGGAGAGCCATCAGCTCATCGTGTGTGCCTTCTTCGGCCACACGCCCTTGATCAAGGACGTAGATACGGTCCGCGTTTGCGGTCGCGGCGAGCCGGTGGGTGACGAGCACGACCGCGTCCCCTTCTTCGGCGAGGGCCCACAGCCCTGCGAACGCGGCGATCTCCGCGTGCGGGTCGAGCGCGGAGGTCGGCTCGTCGACGAGGAGGAACGGTGCGCCCCGGTACAGGCTGCGGGCGGTGCCGAGCTTTTGCCACTGCCCGCCCGAGAGCTGGACGCCGCGCTCGTAGCCCTTGAACACGATCGAGTCCCAGCCGTGCGGTAGCCCTTCGATGAGCGTGAGCACGTTCGTGGCCCGGGCGGCGTCTTTGACGCGGTCCATGTCCCGGAGACGGTTGCCGGCGCCGATGGCCACGTTCGCGGCGGCGGTCATCTCCCAGCGCGGGAAGTCCTGGGCGAGCAGCCCCACCACGGCGAAGACCTGGGCCCGGTCGGCCTCTCGGAGTTCGACCTGTCCGCCCTTGTCGTCCTTCCACCACACGTTTCCCTCGGTGGGTAGCAGCAGCCCGGCGAGCAGCTTGGGCAGGGTCGTCTTGCCGGAACCGTTCGCGCCCACCAGCGCCGTCACCTCGCCCCGGCGAACCGACAGGCTCACTCCCTTCAGCGCTGGGGAGTCGGCTCCGGGGTAGGTGAACGACACGTCCTCCACGTCCACTTGGTCCACATGGGAGGGCAGTGGGGTGCCGGCGGATGGGATGGCGTGCTCGGTGGCCAGTTCGATGGCGGTCTCGGTGTCGGTGAGGAACAGCAGTTCCTCGTAGAGGCGGTTGACCTGCTGGACGAGAGAAGTCAGGCGTGCGGTTGAGGTGCGGATGGCGATGACGGCGGTCCCGCCGACGGCCAGCGGCAGACCGCCGCTCGCCAGCAGCCACCACAGCACCCCGTAGCAGGCGAGCGACGCCGGACCGGCGAAAGTCCCGGCGACCAGGTCCGTGGATGCCTGCGCGCGAGCCAGTCTGCGCTGCTCGGCCTCGGTCTGCCGCGACATCTCCGCGTAGCTGTCCAGCAGCTTGGTCCCCGCCGCGTGCACGCGGATCTCACCCGCCGCGTGCGGGCGGGTCAGGTAGGCCAGCAGTGACGCGATGGCCCGCCGGTGATCGACCCAGTTGAGCCGCGACACGTAGTCGCGGCGCGCAGAACGGACTGCGCCCCACCCCTTGGGCAACGCGATCGCCAGCAGCATCGGCAGCAGCATCCAGTGCAGCGACGCCAGGACGACGGCGGCCGCCACCATCCCAATGAGCACGTTGCCCACGCCGACCGACAGCCGCAGCATGCTGCGGGCGGAGTCGGTGCCGAACTTGCCTGCCTCCAGCACACGTTGGATATCCGGCCGCTCGGTTGCCTCCACCTCGACCCGGGTGACGGCCGCGTAGTACCGCGCGGAGACCACCCGCGCGCACGTCGGCAGTCTTGGCGACGCGTTTCTGGGACAAGTGCGCGGCGCCGGATACGCTCTCGTCGATGTCCTCGGCAGTTACCTCAGCGATCTTGACGACGGACGAGACGCAGGTCCTCAGGAATCCGTCCGATCTCGGCGAGGCTGTGGCCGTACTTCTGCCTCAGCTCAGAATGCCAGTGATCTCCTGGTTGGTGAGGGCCTGGGCAATCTGCCAGCGCATGCCGCCCCGGGAGCCCTTGATGATGACCACGTCGCCGGGCTGCAGCAGCTTCTTCAGGAGGTCGGTCGCGGTCTCGTTGTCTCTGACGATGGCGACGTCCACGCCAGCGTCCGCAGCACCGAGGGCGAGTTGTTTGGCCATCTCTCCGCCCACCGCGACCACGACGTCGGCGCCGTACTGGCCGGCCATCTGGCCGACGTCCCAGTGGGCTTTCGCTGCTTCGTCGCCCAGTTCCAGCATCTCGCCGAGGACCGCGATCCTGCGGCCGTCTACGGGCAGCGCCTCTGTGCCGACCTGGTCGCTCATGTCTGCCCCCACCTTGTCAGGGGTTCGAAGGTGATCGCACGGCCGGAGTAGGAAGCGGCTACGCGGCTGAGTGGCAGCCGGTCGTGGGTTTGCCCCCAGAGCGACGGATCTCGGAAGTGCACCGTCGACACGGGGCTGGTCTCGTAGCCGCGAGCGACGACCAGGTGCCCGCCGCGGTGGCCGTCCTCGGGGAACTGCTCGCTCACCGAGATGATCATCGGAGCGTCGGCGAGACGCTGCACCAGCTCTTCCACCGGAATGGGCTGTGCCTCGCCGACGACACCGAACTCTCCTGCGAGGTTAGCGAGTGCTGCATGGACCCAACCGCGTTCTACACGGGCGCCGCGCTTCTCGCCGAGCTTGAGCAGCTCGGTCACGCTGGGCGAGGTGCCCGTGTAGGCGAGCAGGATCATGCGGAGCGCCGCCATGCCGCATGCGCGGTTGGACCATTCAAGGCGGTCGCCGAGTGCCCAGCCGCCGTGCTGTTCCCATTCCTCCGCCGGAACGAGTTGTCGGCACATGGGAACCTGGTGGATCACGGACACAGGCGGTGCTCTCCCCTGGGGACTAAAGCGTGTTGCAGAAGGCCGTGATCAGGGCATTTCCCTTGTATGGATGGGGTGTTGAGGGCCAGGGCTGATGCGTTCTCAGTCGGCGAGATGAGCTGATCGCCTGCGTACGCGCCGCCGTGGTCGGTCCGCCCGGTTCGGCAACGAGAGACGCGCCCCCTGATGATCAAGGTTGTCGAAGCCTTTGATCACGAACAGGGGTCGCGTTCGCGTGCCATCCTCCCTGGTCGATGTCCTGCAGCGCCACTGCGAGGACATCGACTCCGCCTCCCCGGATCCGGAACCATCGCAACTCACTTCCCTGGCCGAGGCCTTGGGCCGGATGCCCGATCCCCGCCGGGTCCGCGGCCGCCGCTACCGCCTGGGCTCCCTGATGGGGCTGTGCCTGGTCGCCGTCCTCGGCGGAGCCACGTCCCTGGCCGCCATCGCCCGCTTCGCCGCCGACACTGACTATGGCCTGCGCGAACAACTCGGGCTGACCTGATGGTCAAGGGGAACCAGAAGAAGCTGCGCAAGCAGCTTCGGCGCCTGCCCTGGACACAGATCCCGCTGCAGGCCCGCACCACCGGGACAGGACACGGCCGCCGCGAGATCCGACGTCTGAAGGTCTGCACCGTCCGGCCAGGTCTGCTCTTCCCGCACGCTGTCCAGGCCATGGAAATCAAGCGCCGCCGCACTCACCGCAAGACCGGCAAGGTCGAGACGAAGACCGTCTACGCGATCACCAGCCTCCCGCCCGAACAGGCCAGCCCGCCACAACTCGCCGAACTCGCGCAGAATCACTGGTCAGTTGAGGCCCTGCACCACATCCGAGACGTCACCTACGGCGAGGACGCCTCGCGAGTACGCACCGGCACCGCACCCCGCGCCATGGCCACCCTGCGAAACCTCGCCATCGGGCTCATGCGCCAAGCAGGCTGGACCAACATCGCCGCCGCGGCCGATCACTACAGGTCACGACCCCAGCACGCGACAGCCATGCTCCGACTCACAGCCTGAGAACGCATCGCCCCTGCCTCCACACCGCTCAACTTTGAAGACGCCCGAATCCGGGTATCGGGCACTGATCGCCGGACGCTCACGCAACTCCAGCGGGTACTTTCTCGGGGCAGGCATCCTCTGTGCTCCTTTCATGAAACCCATCTGACCTGCAGTCACCATTCCCCGCACCTCGGGGGAACCTCACCCATCCACAGGTCTTGACTATTGCTCCGGGGTCTTTCGCATGCCTGTCGAACAGGTTCCACAACGGCATATCGGCTTGTTGGACGCTGATCCATTGCGGTGAAGTCTCGGAGCTGAACGGGTGATGGCAGCAGTCGGTGACCACGCCACATCACCACAAACCTGAGATCACCTTGAGACAGTAGCGGGACGTCAAGATCATCTATGTTCGGAGGCAAACGTGAACGAAGGCCCAGGCAGGCTTGTCTCCCCATCTCTGCGGAGCCCTCTGACGAGATCTCTGCTGGCAGTCCTCAGTCTTGGGGCTTCTATGTTCAGCCCTGCTGCTCCTGCCTATGCGGACACGTCCAGTGATACGACCACCGCGAACGTATCGGTGCTCGGCTCGATCACACTGTCAAACCTGACAGGATCATTTACCTTGACTGGCGACCCGAGCACAACCGTGTCGTCCGCTGGCGCGGTCAATATGACAGTGACCACCAACAACCCCGCTGGCTACCAAGTCACCGTGCAGTCGACCACACCCACGTTGACCGGCTCTGCCGGAAATACCGACTCGATTCCCATCGGCAATCTCTATGTGCGCGAGACCGGCAGCGGTCCACTGTTGTACCCACTCTCAGACACGAGCCCGGTGACCGTTCACATCCAGCACACGCCGTCGGCACCCGCCGGAGACAACCTCAGCAACGACTACTCGATCAACATCCCGGCCGTACAGCCAGACACCTACCGCACCACCCTCAACTACATCGCTGCGACCTTGTAGCCGACTGAATCCTGCGCCAGAAGAAGGCCGTGAACAGGTATTTCCTCCGCTCAGCAGGAATCCTGCTGAGCGCCACCTCGTTGATCATCGCGTCACGCTCCAGTGCATTCTCGCTGCCTGAATCCCCACCCTCGCCCGCTGCGCCGGCATTCGCGCTCAAGGTCAGCCCCACCCGGCTCGTCATGTCACCTGACCAGGCTGCGACCGTGCAGCATTTCCAGGTCTCCAATACCGGAAAGGTCAAGGGGGACGTCAACGTGTCCGCGACATCCATGGAACAGCACGCCGACGGATCATTGACCTACCCGCCCACCGCGCCGTACTCGGCTGCAAACTGGGTGGCCATGACTCCGCAGCACTTCCAACTCGACCCGGGCGCCACTCAGAAGGTGACCGTACACCTCACGGTGCCTGCTGCCCCGGAACCTGGGGAGCACTACGTCGCACTACTATCCCTCGTTCCTTCCCAGGCGCAGAACCGCATGCGGATCAACCGGGGCGTGGCTGTTCCTCTGCTCGTTACGGTGCGCGGATCGACGATCGACGCCGTGAAGGCAACAAATCTGGAGACGTCCGGACTCTCCGTCGGCGGCCCCATCAGTCTCACCGCGACCGTCAAAGAGACCGGCACCGTCCACCACGACTTTTACGGACCACATCACAACCTTGTCGCCGAGGCGGACGGGACGAAACTCGCCTTCTCTGATTTCACCGTTCTCCGTGGGTCCTCCCGCACTGTGAAAACGCAGTGGACCGACCCGCCGCTGGCGTGTGTCTGTCACATCAAGGTGGCGATCCCCCAGAAAGGTGGTCGCCCCGAGGTAGTTGAAGCCACTGTCGTCCGTCTTCCCCTCCGGCTCGTCGGCTGGATCGTCATGGCCATCATTAGCCTGTTCCTCCTGTGGCGTTTCGGGTTCTCCCGATACACGTTGCAACGTCGGGACGAATCCGTAGCAAAGGACGGTGAGGGCTGTGGTGCCACGCCAGAGGATGAACTGTAGGTGCCGAAAAGCGCCGCCAGTTCCCGCTCCAGAAGTTTCCGGAGACCAGGACGCGCCGCCCAAACCGGCTCCCGACGGCTGGACCTCGCCCTGCACCGGTTGAACATCGAGCCCGAGCGCGCGGTGTTCGTCGGGGACAGTCCCACCGACATGACCGCGGCCCGCAGCGCGGGAGTCCTCGCCCTCGGAGCAGTCTGGGGCTGGCACCCTCCCGCCGCTCTCCGCGCGGCCGGAGCCGATCACCTCCTGCCCGAGCCCACCAGCATCGGACCGTCCCTCCTGCGCCACCTGCCCCTAATCGACAGCGCGTGACCCAACCGGCCCACTACAGTGGAGGGGCGCCCCTTCGGGCGCCCCTTTGCACTTCTGCACCCAGAGGACACAGGCACATGCGCGTGATGCGGCGACGAGCACCCGGCGTCGAGCTGGAGCACTGAGGAACCCGTTCCTCAGCCCGACTCGCGGTCCGGCTCGGCGCGCACTCATCACTCCGCCACCCGTTTCCTGAACCTCTGAGAGTTGCCCTGATGCCTGTACCGCCCACCAGCGGCCGTCTGCAATGGACCGCCGTCCCCCCGCCGCTGCGCGCCCGCCTCGCACCGCAGGTCGGCGGCACGCCGATACGTAGCTGTATCAAGGGTCGACACGGCATCGATGTCGTGGACGCAGCTGCGGGAACGGCGCCTGGTGCCGGGCGGCGCCGCCGCACCGCACCTGCGGTGAGCGCCGCGCGCCCGGGCGCTTTCGTGTCAGGCCGGCTGCCAGGAAAGGATTGACTGGTACTGCGCCTCGATGCCGCCGGCTGCGGTGATACTCGATGGGACCTGGTCCGCCCCGGTGATGTTGTGGTTCTTCTGGATCAGGACGCTCTTGTTGTCGTAGTCGGAGGGACCGTTGGGCCAGTAGTTGCCTTCGATGTCCGTCGGGTCGTATGTCCCGTCGCCCAAGGTGTAGTTCACGTGTTTGCTGCCCCACGGTGAGACGTTGATGTTCCATACTGCGTTGCCGAGGATCGACACGTAGGTGGCGCCGTTGTCGGTGTACAAGACGTGGCCGCCGGAGTTGTTGAGCTGGTCGTGGACCACGTTGCCGGTGACATGCTCGCCGCTCGCCATCGAGGTGCCGGTGATCCCGTTCGTATAGACGGCACCGCCGTCCCCGAGCAGCGACATGTGGTCGTAGATCAGGTTGTACGAGATCGTGTTGTTGTTCGAGTAGTTGGGCTGTGCGGGCAGGCTCACCTTGTCGGGCCAGCCGCCCCAGCCGATGGAGATCGCCGTGTAGGGCACGTGGTCGATCTGGTTGTGGGTGATGGTCGATGTCTCGATGTATCC
>NZ_JBHVST010000188.1:0-11890 GCF_042885015.1 Streptomyces sp. NPDC058086
CTCCCGCACCTGCCCCGCATGCGGGCACACCGCGAAGGAGAACCGGCCCACACAGGAGAAATTCCACTGCGTCGCCTGCGGCCACCACGCGCACGTCGACACAGTGGCAGCCACCAATGTTCTACGGGCCGGGCTGGCCCGTCGCAACGCCAACCCGGCATAGCGAGAAGCCCCCGGCTTCAGCGGGGGAGGAGTCACGGAGCACGTGCTGCTGCTGGCCACCCTCGAAGGTCTGTCCAGCTCGTTCGTCACTCAGGCCCTGGAATGGCCGGACCTGCGCTGGCCGCTGCGAGACCCGTTGTCGGGCTCCGCCCACGTACAGATGGTTCTTCGCCTCGGCTACGAGCCCGAGGGCCCCGGCACACCACGCCGACCGGTACCGGAGGTACTCGCCATCCAGCCCTGAAGGTCGGCTCGGCACTCGACGTCCACGACACCTTCCATGGCTCGGACGAGGCACGGGTCATGGCCCGGACGAGGCACGCGGCGTTCAGCGCCAGACACTTCGGTCTTCGGACGGTCCATCCCGCTCGGTCTGCCGTTCCATTCCCTTCAGGACCTGAGCGGCCCACCGCCGCCGGACCGAGTCCTCATGCTCGCTCTGCTCCAGAGCGAGGTCGACGTGAGCCAGTGCCTCCTGCAGGCGCGGGATCCAATGGCGCCGGAGCGCGCGGACCCGCCGGCTCGTGCTCGCCACCTCCGCGCCGACGATGCGGGCGGCCGCCCGTGCGCAGGCGTGGTCGGCGGCGGCCCGTACCGCTTGCCGGTAGGCGGCCTCGGCGTGGACCAGGGCGGTGTTGCCCGGTGTGGCTGCGCTCGGCGGGCGTGTGGGGACCGTGCACGAGATCCCTGAGGGGCGGCGCACCCCCATGGACGCGGTCCAGCGGACGGTGACGTCCGCCGGAGCGAGACCGGTCGCCGCCGAGTGCAGGGCGTGCTCCCCGCTCAGGACGAGCCCGCGCGACAACCAGGTCTCGGCCTCCCCCAGCCGCTCCCGCCAGGCGGCCGAGCAGGCCTCCTCGGCCTGTACGAGACGCTGGTGTTCCGTGCGCAGGATACGAAGCTTCTTCTCCAGCAGGTCGGCTCCGCGCGCGGCGACGGCCAGGCGGTGCAGCAGATGCTGCCGCCCGGCACGCCCGGGCGGAGTACGGATGGGGGCCACCGCGTTCACCCCCGGTCCGCGCCGTGCGCGTCCAGCAGCGCGGACGGCAGCATGGCGAGCTGACTGCGGGGCAGGGTGAGCAGCACCCGCCAGGCGCTTTCCAACGTCTCGTCGAGGGTCCGCAGTTCGTCGCGCCGCTGGTCCACGAAGCGCCGCAGGAATGCCTCGTCGAAGTCGAGGTACCGGCGGTCGGCCGGGCTCAGCGCGGTCTGCCCGACCAGGTCGGCGAACTCACGTACCTGCCGGGCGCGCGCCAGGGCGGCGAGCATCTGCGCGGCGACATCGAGGTGGTCGGGCCGGGTACGGCCGGGACCAGCGCCCTTGCGCATCAGGCGGGAGAGCGAGGACAGGGCGTCCACGGGTGGATAGACGCCCTGCGCGTGCGTCTCGCGGGACAGCACGATCTGCCCCTCTGTGATGTAACCGGTGAGGTCGGGGACCGGATGGGTGATGTCACCGGCGGGCATGGTGAGCACCGGGAGGACAGTGACGGAGCCGGGCCGGCCGCGGATGCGTCCGCAGCGCTCGTAGAGGGAGGCGAGGTCGCTGTAGAGATAGCCGGGGTAGGCGCGGCGGGCGGGGATCTCGCCGCGTGCCGCGGAGACTTCGCGCAGTGCCTCGGCGTAGCTGGTCATGTCGGTCATGACCACGAGCACGTGTCTGCCCATGTCGAAGGCGAGGTGTTCCGCGACCGTGAGCGCGATCCTGGGGGTGAGGATCCGTTCGATGACCGGGTCGTCGGCGGTGTTGAGCAGTAGTACCAGTTCTTCGGCGGCGGACCGCTGTTCCAGGGCGTCGCGGACGAAGGACGCGTCCGCGTGGGTGAGTCCCATTCCGGCGAAGACGACGCTGAAGGCCTCTCCGGCCGCCGTGGACTGGGCCGCGATCTGCGCGGCCAGCTCCAGGTGCGGCAGGCCCGCGACGGAGAACACCGGCAGCTTCTGGCCTCGTACGAGGGTGGTCAGCGCGTCCACGGCTCCGACGCCCGTGAGCACCGGGTCCGCCGGCGGTTCACGCCGCACCGGGTTGATCGGATTCCCGCCCACCGCCGCGGTGGAGGCCCCGAAGACCGGCGGCCCGCCGTCGATCGGTTCACCACGGCCGTTGCAGACCCGGCCCAGCCAGCCGGAACCGACCGGGATGCGCAGCGGCCCTCCGGCGAAAGCCATCGTGACCCGCGCCGGATCCATGCCTGTGGTGTCCTCCAGGACCTGCACCACGGCGAGTCCGCGGTCCACCTCCAGTACGAGGCCGTGCCGCTGCTCCCCGGAGTCGAGCGTGATCCGGACGAACTCGTCCCAGCCGACCCCGGTCACCCCGTCGACGACGGCGAGCGGGCCGCGCAGTTCGCGGATCGCCGTGTATTCGACCTCGCTCCAGCCGGTCACGCCTTCTCCCCTTCCACCCCGTCTTCCTCCCCGTCCGTCGCCGTCCCGTGAAGCGCGGTGAGCCCGGTGAGCGTGGCGAGCATGGTCTTCCGTCGAGTCGCCACGACCGCGGCGTCGTTCGGTCCGGCGTCCTCGCGGGCGCGCACCAAGGGTCCGAAGTCCGCCTCCTCCACGACCGCGGCGGGCACGCCGGCGTCGACGAGCTCTCGGCACCGGTCGACGACCGCGAGCACCGCCTCGACGAGCGCCGCGCTCTTGTCCGCACCGCAGTAGGAGTCCTGAGCGGACAGCGCGCTCTGTTGGAGGACGCCCTCACGCATCAGCCGTCCGGCGAGCACGCTGACCCGCTCCTGGTCGGGAAGCGCGGTGATGCCGATCAGGTCGACGAGGTCGGCCAGCCGGTCTGCCTCGGCCAGCAGACCGGCGGCCCTGGCACGCCGGGAGGACCAGTCGGCGTCGTCGGCCGCCGTGTGGCCCGGGGCGAGGATCTGCGCGTCGCGCGAGAAGGATCCCGCCCAGGACACCGCCGGGTAATGGCGGGCGTAGGCGAGTTCACGGTCGAGGGTCCACAGGCAGCGTACGAACCGTTCGGTGTGGGCGGTGACCGGTTCGGTCATGTCGCCGCCGGGCGGGGAGACTGCGCCGATCACGGTCACCGAACCCCGGGCACCGCCGAGCGTGGTCACCGCACCGGCCCGTTCGTAGAAGGCGGCGATCGCCGAGGCCAGGCCCGCCGGATACCCCTCTTCAGCGGGCAGCGCGCCGGTGCGGGAGGCGAACTCGCGCAGCGCCTCGGCCCAGCGGGAGGTCGAGTCGGCGATGACCACGACGTCGAGTCCCATGTCGCGGAAGTACTCGGCGACTGAGGCGCCGGTGTAGATGCTCGCCTCGCGGGCCATCATCGGCATGTTCGAGGTGTTGGCGATGGTCACCGTGCGATCGGCGAGTCGGCCTCCGGTCCTTGGGTCCTCCAGCGCGGCCAGTTCGGTGATGACGTCGGCCATCTCGTTGCCGCGCTCTCCGCAGCCGATGTAGACGATGACGTCGGCGTCGCACCATTTGGCGATCTGCTGCAGCAGCAGCGTCTTGCCGGTTCCGAAGCCACCGGGCACGGCGACGGTACTGCCCCGGGCCACGGGAAACAGCAGGTCGATCGCGCGCTGGCCGGTGTTCAGCGGCTGCTCCGCACTGAGGCGTTCACGAACCGGGCGCGGACGGCGGATGGGCCAGTCCTCGGTGATCCGCACCTCGGTGCCTCCGACGACGGCCACGACCGCGTCCTCGGGAAAAGCGTCCTCGGGGACGATCCGCTCCACCACGCCGCAGGCACCGGGCGGTACGAGAGTCCGTAGGCGCACCGGCCCGGTTCCCCGGATCTCGCCCAGGGTCTCGCCCTCCGACACCCGTTCCCCTGCGGCCACCCGGGGAGTGAACCGCCACCGGCGCCCTCCGTCCTCGGTCGCGCCGGCACCGGGAAGGAGCCAGTCGCCACCGCCGGACAGCGGGCGCAGCAGACCGTCGAAGATCCCGCCGAGCAGACCGGGGCCGAGGCGGGCGGCCAGCGGCATGCCCCGGGGACGGGCGCTGTGCCCGGGGGCCAGGCCGCCGGTGTACTCGTACGCCTGGACCGTGACCACGCCCCCTTCGATCGCCACCACCTCGCCGGGCAGCCCGGCTTCGCCGAGGGAGACGACGTCGTACATGGCGGTACCGGCCGCGTACTCCATTTCGACCAGGGGGCCGGCCACCCGCAGGACGCGGCAGGGTCGCTCCGGGCCGCTGCCGGGGGTGACGGTGGCCGCGTCGGTCGCGCCCTTCACGGTGCCCACAGTGTCTCCGTCTCCGCGCCGAGCCGGTCCAGGGCACGGGCGGCCAGGGCATCCAGGGTGCAGTCGGCCCGGCGGCCCGGCGCCCGGGCCACGATGCCTCCCAAGGGGTGCTCGGCGACCTCGCAGTCCGGTCCGAGGAGCTGCCGGGCACGTCGGGCCAGCCGGTCGCGCATGGCCGGGTAGTCAGGCCTGTGCCGCAGTCCACCGACGCGTTCCGCGGTGCTGCGGCCCAGTTCCTCGTAGGCCTGCCGCCGGATGTCGAGTTCGCGGGCCCGGATGGTCCTGCGAACCCGGGTGAGCTCCGCGGCACGGCCTTGAGCCGCGTCGGCCTCGCCCTGCCGACGGGCGTCCTCAAGGATCGCGGCGGCCTGGGCCCGGGCGCCCTCCAGCAGTGCTTCCGTCTCCTGGTCCGCGCGGGCGAGCAGTTCCTCCGCGTCCGCGCGGGCCGAGCGCAGCAGCCGCTCCCGCACCGGTTCGAGGGCGGAGTCCGCGGCGTGGGCCGGGGGCTTCATACCGGCAGCACCGGCAGTACCGCTGTGAGCGTTCGGGCGCCGTCCAGCAGCGCAGGGCCGAGGGTGTCGGCGGCGGCCGGGGTGACGATCACCAGGGCGACATCCCGCGGCAGGTCCTGCCATGCCCGGTGTACGGACTCCGGTTCCTCGGCGACCAGGACGGTCACACCGGCCAGGGCCAGTCCCGCCACCCGGGTCCGCTCTCCGATGGCTGCCACGCGTCCCACGGTCACGCCTTCCCGATGAGGATGATCGCGACGACGAGGCCGTAGATGGCGATGCCCTCCGCGAGTCCGACGATGACCATCGCCCGTCCGAACAGCTCGGGCCGTTCGCTCAGGGCCGCCAGCGCGGCTGCTCCGGTGTAGGCCACCGCGATGGCCGCGCCGATCGACGCCCCGGCCACCGCGATCGCGGCCCCGATCAGGGCCGCCGAGCCGGAACCCGAGGTCTGGGCGGCGGCCTGGCTGCCCGATGCCTGGGCGGGTGCGCCGCTCAGGGTCACGGTCAGCAGCGCCAGTGCGCCGACGAGCAGAGCCGCGTCGGCGGCGACGATCAGCCGGACGGCGGCCCGGCCGCGCCGCTGCAGCAGCAGGCGCGTGCCGAGGAAGGCCGCCGCGACGACGGGCAGGGCGATGAGCCAGGCGATCACGACGCCACCTCCGTGTGCGGTACGGGTGTGTGCGGCACGGGTGTGTGCTGCACGGGAACCTGCCAGGGACGGAACGGGCGGCCCTGGGTCTCGAAGACCCGGGAGAACAGTTCGTAGAACTCCAGCCGCAGCGCCTGCACCCCGGCCACCAACGCCTCCAGCGCGAAGGCGAGGGCATTGCCGACGATGAAGACGAGCACGGCCATGAGCAGTGCCGCCGGTCCCCGGTCGGCCAGCCCTGTCGTGCCGTGCCACACGATCGCGCCCAGCGCGGCGTGGGTGAGCCCGAAGGCCGCCAACCGTGCGAAGGAGACCACGTTCGAGCCGATGCGCATCACGACGTCGAAGAGCTGGACGCCGGTCTGTACGGCCCCGCCGACCCCGCCCGCGGAGGCCGTGAACAGTCCTGAGCCCGCCAGCGCGAGACCGGTGAGCGCGAGCGCGGCGCCCCCCAGCGCGTAGGCCGCGCGGCCCAGGTAGGCACCGCCGACCAGCAAGGCGAGACCGAGGAAGAGCGCAGCACCGGCGATGCCCGACGCGGCATACAGGGCGTTCGCGGGGCCGCCCTCCCGCCAGCGGTTCACGGTCCCCACTCCATACGCCAGCGCCAGGAGTACGGCGCCGAGCGCGACCGCGGCGGCGAGCAGCCGCATCGGCTCGTCGAGCGGGTTCAGCCAGAGCACCGGAAGCACGCCGGTCGGACCGAAGAACTCCCCGTACGCGATGCCCGCCAGCGTGCTGGCCAGCCCGGCTCCGGCGACGAACGGCCACAGCCGCCGCAGCGGCGCGAGCCGGCGGGGACGGCCGAGATACAGCAGCAGGGCGGCGAGGAGCAACAGCGCCCCGTGTCCCGCGTCACCGAACATCACGCCGAACATCACCACGTAGACGATCCCCGCGGGCAGGGTCGGATCGACGTCCGCGTAGGGCACGGTCCCGTAGGTGCGCACCAGCGGGGCGAAGGAGCGACCCACCGGGCCGGTGAAGCGCAGCAGCGTCGGAGGGTCGGTACCGCCGGGGGTCGGCAGCGGCACCAGGACGCCTCCGATATCGGTGAGCCGTGCGGCTGTGGGATGCACCTCGGCGGCGGGGCACCAGCCTGCGAGTGCCGCCACGGTCCCGCGTCGTACCGCGCCGGCGATCCGTTCCTCCAGCTGTGCCTCGCCCGCCAGCAGGTCGGCACGACCGGCCTGTTCCAGAGCGTCGAGGTCCGGCGGGGCCGCGCACAGAACGGCGTCGGCCGACTGGGTGCGCAGTCGCTGAAGGCGACGGACGGCCGGACCCGGTGCCGCGTGCGCCGGGTCGTCGATCCGATCGATCTCGACATTGCCCGCCTCGGCGATGCGGACCAGCGCGTCGCGAAAAGTCGCCTGCGGCGCGACGATCGCGACGCGCTGCATACGGACCGGCCTCGCGACCTCAGGCCGGGGCATCGAGCACCTCCAGCGATCCGCCGCCACGCGCGGCCAGTTCGAGAGCGGCCCGTACCCGCCACGCGTCGGCCGAGAGCACGGCGACAGCGCCCACGACCGGCGAGGAATCGAGGCCGGAGCCGTGGAGCAGCTCAAGGCCGTCCTGCCGCAAGCGCGACCACCACCGGGTCTCCGCCCGCCACAGATCCACGGGGGTGTCGATGCCGTCCACCGCCCAGCGCGCCGCGGCCGGCAGGTGCCGCAGGAACTCGGCGAACGAGGCCGCCCCCACGGCCTTGGAACCCAGTACCCGGGCGGCGCGGTGCGCGGTCGGCAGCGTCAAGGTGCGGTCGGCGAGGAACACTTCGCGGCCCACCAGCAGGGCGGCCCGGCCGGCCGCCCAGAGCGTCGCGGGCGGCACGGCCGCGGCGGTACGCCCGGCGGCGGCGATCCGTATGCCGATGGCGACGGCGGCCGGGGAGTCGCCTCCCGGGTCGCCCCAAGCCGAGCCGGCCATGGCGGCGCGCAGCTCGGCCGGCGAGCCGGTGTGGGACAGCCTCGGCCACGCGGTCGCCAACGCGCCCAGTCCGTAGGGGCGCCGCGCGGGCGGGGAGGGGGTCACGCCCGACAACGCGCGGGCGTGGTCGTCCACGTTGGCGATCTCGAATCCGGAGGCGAGGTACCGGACGGCGGTGGCGCCCGCGCGGGGCTGCCATCCGGCGAGCACCCGCAGATGCCACAGAAGGGTCGCCGACACCGCCCGCTGGGCGTCGGCCAGGTCGGCCTCCGAGCCGAGATCGTGCCCATACGCCGTGGCACCGAGGTACCTCAGCGCGTCGTCGAGTGTCGCCGCGCCGGCCACGTCCTGGGCCCCGGCGCCCAGACACCTGGACAGCATGGCCCTGGACCGCGTCACGCCCGCTACCCAGCCGGCGCCCACGGTGGCGGGCCCCCTTCCTGGCGCTCGTCGTCCGGGGCCGTCAATTCCTCGGCCAGAGCGTTCACGAGACGGTCCACGAGTGCGGGCGTGCGGAGCTCGATCCGGCGCCACAGGGCAGCGGTGTCGAGCGCGGCGGCCGCGAGCAGCTCCGTGGCCTCGGCTTTGGTGGCGCCGCGCACCAGGGCGGCGCTCTGCTCCCGTACGACCGGTGCACGCGCTCGGGCCTGTTCGACGATGTCCTCGGCAGTCCGTTCGGCCGCCCGACGGCGCCGAGCCGCCTCCTCGTCCGCCCGCTCCCGTACGGCCCGCGCCTCAGCCTCGGTCTCTTCCAGGAGCACGAGCGGCGGCTCCAGCTCGGCGGCGAGTTCGGCCGACCGGTCGGCGGGCACTCCTCCCGCGGCGGCCGGACCGGGCAGACCCACCGGCCGGAACCGCATCAGAAAATCCCGGAATCCCGCCACAGCAGCGCTCCTACGAGTCGGTCGCGTCGCTCCCAGTCCAGTGTCCACGTTAGGGAGGAACGCAGCTCGCGGAGTGGGGCCGCCCGTCCCCGGCCCGGGGCCGACCGGCCCTGTGCTCAGCCGTTCCACCGGCATGAGACTGGTCCCGTAGACGGTTCGGCCGAACGCTTCAGGGAGGCTGCCATGAGTGGACTCGAACGTGATTCCGTGGAGCGGCAGGCCCGGAAGGCCGTGCCCGGACTCGGCTGGAGGCCTGGCGAGGAGAACCGTCAGGACCTGATGCTGCGCTATCTCAGCGCCGTGGCCACCACTTCCGCGGCGCGCGCCGGCGAGCAGCCCCCTCACCCGAAGGAGCCGCGACCCACCCTCGGCAAGGACAAGTCGGCCCCCGCCACCCCACGTGTGCGCGAGGTGATGAGCGTGCCGGCCGTCTCCGTACCGGGCGAAACACCCTTCCTGGAGATCGTCCGGACACTGTCCCGTGAGCATCTCGGCGCCGTGCCCGTGGTCGACGCCGACCACCAAGTGATCGGCGTGGTCTCCGAGTCCGACCTGCTGGCCAAGGCGGCGGCGCAAGTGGCGGTCCCTCACCCCGGTCCGATTCGTCGGCTCCGGGAGCACCGCCTGTACGAGAAGGGCCGCGGCGAGACAGCGGCCACCCTCATGACCTCCCCGGCGATCACCGTCGCTCCCGGCACGACAGTGGCCGACGCCGCCTGGCTGGCCGCGCGTTCGCGCCTCAAGCGGCTACCGGTCGTCGATCACAAGGACCGGCTGGTGGGCGTGGTGAGCCGGATCGACCTGGTACGGGCTCTGGTGCGCGACGACACGAAGATCCGCGAGGAGATCGAGACCCGGATCATCCGGCAGGACTTCCTTCTCGATCCCGACACCTTCGAGGTGACCGTGGAGAACGGCGTGGTCAGCGTGAGCGGCGAGGTGGACGGATCGCTCATCCCGAAGCTGCTCGAATCCATCGAAGAGATCGACGACGTGGTCGAGGTCTCCGAACATCTCACGGCGCACTGACCGAGGGCGGCGGCACTCATGAAGGGTTCGTTCCAGATCGGCCGGGTGTTCGGGGTGCCGCTGCGCATGCACTGGAGTGTGCCGCTGCTGGTGGTTCTGATCGCATACGGTCTCGGGCACGACACGCTGCCCGCGTGGCTTCCCGGCCGGTCGACCACCGTGTACGCGTTCATGAGCCTGGCCGGTGCCGTGCTGCTGGTGGCGAGCCTGCTGCTGCACGAGGCCACGCACGCGGCCACCGCCCGCAGGAACAACGTCCCGGTGGAGGACGTGACCCTCTGGGCCATGGGCGGAATGACCCGCACGGGTAAGCCCGGCACCGCCCCGGTGGCGCTGGCGGTGGCCGCGAGCGGACCCGTGACCAGCCTCCTCATCGGTGGCGTCACCCTCGCCGCGGGAGCGGGCCTGCACAGCGTCTCCGGCTGGGCGGTACCTGCGGCCCTCCTCGTCTGGCTGGGCTGGGCCAACCTGCTGCTCGGCATGCTCAACCTGCTGCCCGCCGTGCCGCTCGACGGGGGCCGCGTACTGCACGCCACGCTGTGGTGGCGCACCGGGGAACGCGACCGCGCCGAGCTGGCGGCCGATCGGGGCGGGCAGGTCGTCGGGATGCTGCTGATGGCCGTCGGCTGGCTGGCCTTGCTACGCGGGGCGACCGGCGGTCTGTGGGTGGCCTTCATCGGCCTGTTCATCGCCGTCACCGCCGGCGCCGAACGACAACGGGCCGTCCTCACCACGGCGCTGCACGGAGTGCGGGTGGCCGAGGCCATGTCCAGTCCGGTGACCACCGCATCCGACTGGCTGACCGTGGACCGGTTCATCGACGAGGTCGCGCTTCGAGCCCGGCACTCGGCGATCCCGTTGCTCGACCTGGACGCCCGCCCCACCGGGATCGTCCAGATGCGCACAATCGCCACCGTGCCGACCGACAGCCGGGCGACGGTGCGCGTACGCGACGTGGCCACGCCACTGTCGCAACTCACCCTGGCCGCCCCTGACGAACTGCTCAACGACGTTCTCTCACGGGTACACACGCAGGCCGCGATGCGGATCCTGGTCGTCGACGGCGGGCACCTCGTGGGGATCGTCACCCCGCACGACCTGATGCGACTGCTCCAGCAGCACACGCTGAGCGACGCCACACGGCGCTCCCTCGGTCAGCTGCCGGGGTGACTCAGGGGTGCGGCGCCACCGGCGCGGTGGAGTTCCTCGCCCGGGACCATCGCCACGGGGCAGTACGCATGGTGCAGCACGGCGTGGGCGACATGGCCCAAGGGCGCGCCGATCGTGCGTACCGGGCGACGAGCACCAATGACGAGCAGGTCGGCGTGGGCGGACACGTCGACCAGGGCACCGGCCACGGACGGGGCCCGTACGACGTCGACGGTCACCGTCAGGGTGGGGAATTCGTCCCGCAGAGGTGCGACGAGACGGGCGGTGGCGCTCGCCTGCTCCTCGGCGATCTCCGTGACGTCGTCGAGCATCGGCACCATGCTCCCGGCGTACTCGTAGAACGTGTACGCACTCCACACACGCAGCGACGCCTTGCGCCGACCGGCGGCACGAGCCGCGAAGCGGGCCGCGCCGAGGTCCCTCTCGTCGCGTACGGCGGCCACTACGACACCCGTCAGGACGGGCTCGAGCTCTCCACGCACCACGACGAGCGGAACCGTCGCACGGGCGGCGACCCGGAGTCCGACCGAGCCCAGCAAGAGCGCCGCGAACCCACCGAGCCCACGCGAACCCACGACGATCATTCCGTCCGACCCTGCTTCGCCGAGCAGGGCCCGGGCCGCCGAGTCCCGGCTGAGGGTGGAGGTGACGCCCAGTCCGGGCACCTGACCGACGGCCTGCACGACCGCTTCGTCCAGGATGTCCTGTCCGGCTTCGCGCACCAGCCGGGCCGCGCAGTCGGGCCGGTGCCCGCCCGGACCGTCGAAGGCGGTGGCGTGCACGATGTGCAGGTCTGCGCCCCTGGCAGCGGCTTCGACAGCGGCCCAACGGACCGCGCGTGCGCCGGTATCGGATCCGTCCGCCCCTACGACGATCGCCCCGCGTACGTCAACCATGATCCCTCCTGGGCGCCAGGTCATTCCACCCTGACACCGCCTGCGGCCGGCCGCAGGCTCGCCGAGATCACGCTCCCCGCGGGCGCCGTCATCGCCACGGTCGTCCGCGACGGACAGCCCAACGACACGACCCCCAAGACGTGGCTCCAGCCGGGCGACGAACTCCTCGCCGTCTCCCACGCCGCCACCGAACAGGAGATCCACGCCGCCTTCCAGTGACGGCCGGCTTCTTCGTGTCGCGTACGCATGCCGGAACAATGGTGGTTGGGCAGTCCTGCTCGACGTGGGAGTCGCCTTCGCCGTGGTCACCGCATGGCCCGGATCTCTCCAGTCAACTTGACCCGGTCCTGAAGGACTCCGTTGGGAAATCCGTAAACCGGGTGTGGGCGGGCCTCTATGCGGCCAGGTCAAGTCGGGCCAGATGCGAGGTCCTGGTCTG
>NZ_JBHVST010000189.1:0-11880 GCF_042885015.1 Streptomyces sp. NPDC058086
CTTTTGTTTATCACAGCCACCCCCTCGGCCGCCCCCTTGTCCCTGGCTACTAATCCCCGTCGTCCGCCCGCAGGGCAGACGGGAATTTGACGACAGGACCTAGGGGCGCGGGGAACTGCGCGACCAGCCCCCACCGGCCCGCAGATACAAACGAACCGGGCTACGCTGCGCGACGCCCGCCGCCCTGCCCGCCACGCTCCGTACGCCGCTGCTGCGAGGCACGCCCACGGCCACCGGAGCGACCCGCACCGCCCGTACCGCCGCCCGTACCGCCACCGGACGTGCCGCCGGCGGCACGCCGCGGCTGACGGCCCTGCGACTCCGAACCCGCACCCGAACCCGCTCCGGCCGGGCGCCTCGCCCCGCCTCCGACCCGCGGCCGTGACCGCTTCTTCGGCTGTTCGGCCGGCTGCGGCACCTCGATGACGACCGGGACGCCGGAGGGCTCGCGGGCGCCGGTGAGGCGGGCGAGTTCCTCGTCACTGGACGCGATCCGTGCCGTGCGCGGGGTGATGCCCGCGTCCGCCATCAGCCGCGTCATCTCCCGCCGCTGCTCGGGCAGTACGAGGGTGACGACGCTGCCGGACTCACCGGCCCGGGCGGTGCGTCCGCCGCGGTGCAGGTAGTCCTTGTGGTCGGTCGGCGGGTCGACATTGACCACGAGGTCGAGGTCGTCGATGTGGATGCCGCGCGCCGCGACGTTGGTGGCGACGAGCGCGGTGACCTGACCGTTCTTGAACTGGTCCAGGGTGCGGTTGCGCTGCGGCTGGCTGCGCCCGCCGTGCAGCGCGGACGCCCGGACGCCGCTCGCGAGCAGCCGCTTGGTGAACCGGTCGGCGCCGCGCTTGGTGTCGACGAAGAGGATCACCCGGCCGTCGCGCGCCGCGATCCGCAGGGCGACGGCCTTCTTGTCGGTCTCGTCGGCGACGTGGAGCACGTGGTGCTCCATGGTGGTCACCGCACCCGCCGAGGGGTCGACGGAGTGCACCACGGGGTCCGTGAGGAACATCTTCACGAGCCGGTCGATGTTCTTGTCGAGCGTGGCCGAGAAGAGCAGTCGCTGACCGCCCGGCTCGACCTGCTTGAGCAGTGCGGTGACCTGCGGCATGAAGCCCATGTCGGCCATCTGGTCGGCCTCGTCGAGGACCGTGATCGCGACCTGGTCGAGGACGCAGTCGCCGCGCTCGATGAGGTCCTTGAGCCGCCCGGGAGTGGCCACGAGCACCTCGGCGCCGCGCCGCAGCGTGCCGGCCTGTCGGCCGATCGACATGCCGCCGACGGCCGTGGCCACGCGCAGGTTGACCGCGGTGGCGTACGGCGTGAGCGCGTCGTCGACCTGCTGGGCGAGTTCGCGCGTGGGGACGAGTACGAGCGCGAGCGGCGCCTTCGACTCCGCACGGCGGCCCGCCGTGCGGGCCAGCAGGGCGAGTCCGAAGGCGAGCGTCTTGCCGGAGCCGGTGCGGCCACGGCCCAGGACGTCGCGTCCGGCGAGGGAGTTGGGCAGCGTCGCGCCCTGGATCGGGAAGGGCTCGGTGACGCCCTGCGCGGCGAGGGTCTTGGTGAGGGCCGCCGGCATGTCGAGCGCGTCGAAGGAGTCGACGGCGGGCAGCGCCGGGGTGATGGTCTCGGGCAGGGAGAACTCCTGCGGCGCCACGGCCTTGCGGGCCGGGCCCTTGCCGGTGCCACGGCCGCCGCCGCGGCCCGCGCCCTTCGCGAAGCCGCCGGTCTGGGCGCCACCTCGTGCGTTTGCCGGCCGCTTACGGACGGGACGTTCGGATCGAGTCATGCTGGATCTGGATTTCCTTCCTGGGCCCCACGGACTGCACGCACAGCGCTCGCAACTGACAAGCACTCACAGCACGAGCCGGGACCCGCACCCCGAAGGTGCGGGCCCCGGCTCTGGAAAAGCGCGTCCCCGAAATCAGGCGGGGATGATGTTCTCCGCCTGCAGGCCCTTCTGGCCCTGCGCGACGTCGAACGAGACCTTCTGGCCCTCCAGCAGCTCACGGAAGCCGGAGCTGGCGATGTTGGAGTAGTGGGCGAAGACGTCGGGGCCGCCGCCGTCCTGCTCGATGAAGCCGAAGCCCTTTTCCGAGTTGAACCACTTCACGGTGCCAGTTGCCATGTTTTTCTCCTGAATAGGTAGGGCCCCAATCCGGAGATGCACCGGGAAAAGCCGGAGATGCCGGTAAAACAAAACGCGCCTGCGGAGGATTCCGATCAGGCGCACAAAGTAAATGGGTACCAAAAACGTATCAATGAGACAGTAGCACACTTCGGGCCGCCGCTGTGACAGCGGCGGCCCCTCGGTGCTCCGGTCAGGCCAGCGGTCCGGTCACCGGCTCCACCGCCGCCACCACCTGACCGCCGCGCACGAACGCGTCCGCCGCCTCCAGGTCCGGGGCGAGGAAGCGGTCGGGGCCGGGGCCCTGGACGCCGGCCGCGCGGACGGCCTCGATGACGGCCTGCGAGGCGGGGGCCGGGGTCAGGCCCTCGCGCAGTTCGATCGCCCGGGTGGCCGCGTACAGCTCGATCGCGACGATACGGGTGAGGTTGTCCACGGCGGTGCGCAGCTTGCGCGCGGCCGACCAGCCCATGGAGACGTGGTCCTCCTGCATGGCGGAGGAGGGGATGGAGTCCGCGGACGCCGGTACGGCGAGGCGCTTCATCTCGCTCACCAGCGCCGCCTGGGTGTACTGGGCGATCATCAGGCCCGAGTCGACGCCCGCGTCGTCCGCGAGGAACGGCGGCAGACCGTGCGAGCGGTTCTTGTCGAGCAGCCGGTCGGTGCGGCGCTCGGCGATCGAGCCGAGGTCGGCGGCGGCGATGGCGAGGAAGTCGAGGACATAGGCGACCGGGGCGCCGTGGAAGTTGCCGTTCGACTCGACGCGGCCGTCGGGCAGCACGACCGGGTTGTCCACGGCGGAGGCGAGCTCGCGCTCGGCGACGAGCCGGGCGTGCGCGAGGGTGTCGCGTCCGGCGCCCGCGACCTGCGGGGCACAGCGCACGGAGTAGGCGTCCTGGACGCGCGGGGCGTCGTCCTGGTGGTGGCCGGTGAGCTCCGAGCCCTTCAGCACGGCCAGCATGTTGGCGGCGCTGGCGCTCTGTCCCGGGTGCGGGCGGATGGCGTGCAGCTCGGGGGCGAGCACCTTGTCCGTGCCGAGGAGGGCTTCGAGGGAGAGCGCGGCGGTGACATCGGCCGACTTGTAGAGCGTCTCCAGGTCGGCGAGGGCCATGACCAGCATGCCGAGCATGCCGTCGGTGCCGTTGAGGAGGGCGAGGCCCTCCTTCTCGCGCAGTTCGACGGGGGTGATGCCGGCCTCGGCGAGCAGCTCGCCCGCGGGCCGTACGACACCGTCGGGGCCCTCGGCGTCACCCTCGCCCATCAGCGTCAGCGCGCAGTGGGAGAGCGGGGCCAGGTCGCCGGAGCAGCCGAGGGAGCCGTACTCGTGGACGACCGGGGTGATCCCGGCGTTGAGGATGTCGGCCATGGTCTGGGCGACCTCGGGCCGCACACCGGTGTGCCCGGAGCAGACGGTCTTGAGCCGCAGGAACATCAGCGCGCGGACGACCTCGCGTTCCACGTGCGGGCCCATGCCCGCGGCATGCGAGCGGACGATGTTGCGCTGCAGCTGGGCGCGCAGCTCCGGGCTGATGTGCCGGCTCGCGAGGGCGCCGAACCCGGTGGAGACGCCGTAGACCGGCTCCGGCTTGGCGGCCAGCGCGTCCACGATCTCGCGGGCCGCGGCGAGGGCCGCCACCGCCTCTTCGGAGAGCTCGATCCGGGCGCCGCCGCGCGCCACGGCGAGAACGTCGGACGCGGTCACTCCGGACGTCCCCACCACCACAGTGTGCATATCCATATTCAGGAGCGTACGCAGTGAATTCGATGGTGTCACTAGTGGGTGGGCGGTTGACCCCTTACTTCGACGTACGTCACACACGCCCGCGCGGACTCAGGGGCGGGGGTGCTCGTGGCGCCCCCGGAAGCGACGGCGTTCCCCCTGCGCCGGGGAGGGCGCGTCCGCGAGACGCACGACCAGGTCGTCGGGGCCCTCGCGCCCGGCGACGACGGGCTTCACGGCCCGTACGGCCTTCGCGCGGTACTGGGCGGCGTCGGCCAGCCGGAAGAGCCGTCGCGCCGAGCGCACCGGACCGATCGGGTCCGCGGTAGAGGCGACCCCGCACGCCACTCCCTCCCCCAGCTCCAACTCGGCGGCGCGGCGGCAGAGTTCGTCGGCGATGCGGACGACCTCGTCGGCCGGCGGGCCGACCGCGAGCAGGCAGAACTCGTCACCGCCGAGGCGGGCCGCGAGGGTGCCCGGGAGCATCGCCCCGCACAGCGACAGCACCGATCCGAACCGTTCCAGGAGCCGGTCGCCGACGGCGTGCCCGCGGGTGTCGTTGACGTTCTTGAGTCCGTTGAGGTCACAGACGACGAGACTGACCGCGGCCCCTTCCTGCCGGTGCAGCTCGATGGCCTCGTCCAGGCGTACGTCGACCGCGCGACGGTTGGCGAGTCCGGTGAGGGCGTCCGTGAACGCGAGCCGTCGGGCCTCCTCCAGGCGCTCGGTCTGGGCGAGCCCGGCGGCGACGACGGAGGCCAGCACGGTCGCGAAGTCCGCGTCGGCCCGGTCGAAGACGGGTGCCGTGACCGGGCGGGCCACATACAGCTCGCCCCACGCCCGTCCGTGCAGCACGATCGGGGCGACGACGCAGCAGCCGCGGCGGCGCCGACGCAGGGCGGCGACCCTCCCCCAGCCAACGCTGGGAGGTGCCCCCGGGTGGCAGTTGCCGACGGGACCGTCCGCCGGCCCGTCGGCGGTCTCCACCCAGGCGTTCGGGCCACCGCCCCCGGCCCAGCGCTCGTGCAGGAACTCGGTGATCTCCGGGAACTGGTGCACGGGGTAGGCCTCGCCGTCCGGGAACTCCTCCTCGTCCGGCGCGCGTTCGCCCACGTTCGCCAGGACCCGCAGCCGGCCGAGCTCGCGCTCCCACACGGAGAGCGCGGCGAAGCTCCCGGCGAGCGCGTGGCAGGCACCGAGCGCCGCGGCCCGCCAGGACTCGTGCGGGGTGCGTGCCGCCGCCATCCCCTGCGCCAGCTCCACCACGGCCCTCAGCCGTCTGTCCTCACCCATCACTCCAGGCTAGGGATATTTACGGTGATTCGGGACATTGGTGAGGCGAACAGGGGTCCGAGTGGCCGTACCGGCCGGAAGGCGCCGGAAAGCGCGGGGGGCTACTCCCCCGGCCACTGCGGCTTGCGCTTCTCGTTGAACGCGGCGACGCCCTCCGCACGGTCCCCCGAGAAGGCGACGGACCGCCAGGCGGCGTCCTCCACCTCCAGGCCCGCGCGCAGGTCGAGCCCGTGCCCGAGCCGCAGCGCACGCTTGGCGGCACGCAGGCCGACGGGGGAGTTGGCGGCGATACGGGTGGCGAGCGCGAGGGCTTCGGTACGGTCCTGGCCCGCGTCCACGAGTTCGTCGACGAGGCCCAACTCCCGCGCCTCATCCGCCTCCAGCCGCCGCGCCGAGAAGATCAGCTCGGCCGCGCGGGCCGCCCCGACCCGCCGCGGCAGCAACTGCGTACCGCCGCCTCCGGGAATCACCCCGACCGACACCTCGGGCAGCCCGAGCACCGCCGTACGGTCGGCCACGATCAGGTCGCAGGACAGGGCCAGCTCGAAGCCGCCGCCGAGCGCGAAGCCGTGCACGGCGGCGATCGTCGGCATCGGCAGCTCCAGGACGCCGGTGTACGCGGCCCGCGCGACGGGGCGCTGGCGGACCAGGTCGGCATCACTGAAGGAGTTGCGCTCCTTCAGGTCGGCGCCGACACAGAAGGCGCGCTCGGCGGTGGAGGTCAGCACGACCACGCGTACGTCGCGCTCGCCGCCGAGCGCCTCGCAGGCGGCCGTGATGGAGCGGGCCATGTCCGTGGACACGGCGTTCATGGCCTTCGGCCGGTCGAGGGCGAGCTCCGCGACGTACCCGTGCCGCCGTACGACGACGAACTCCCCGAACCGCCGCTCGTCCCCTTGCTCCGCCATGACACCCTCCCGGTGAACGGTTAACGCAGGTTAACTCCCGATGCCTCCGATCATCGCAGCCACCCCCGCCCGGCGAAACCCGTTCCCTCCCCCCTTCGACCGCCGCTCCCCGTTCGAGTGACATCCCGCCCAACTCCCGCCCCACGCCCCCAAAAGACGCATAACCTGCGCACCGCCCGGCACTTCGGGGGGCGCGGCACATCGGGGAGGGATGACCATGACGAACGGCACGACGACAGACGTGACGAGGCAGTCGAGAACACCGACGGACACGGGGCCCTCCGGGGGTTCAGCGGCTACATCGGCGAGGTCGTCGGCCGCCCCCTCGCGGCCCGGCGACGCGGCACCCCGCCGGGCGGCGCGGGTGCCGACCGCCAACCCGTTGATGGCACGGGTGCCGGGCGGCCGCCCCGCAGCGGGGGGCGATGGCACGCGGGCGGGGCGCGGGGCAGCCGCCGACCCGCTGAGCGGCCACGCACCGGGCGGCCGCGGCGCAGCGGGGTCCCCGGCACCCGACCGCGCTCCGGCGGCGCGTGTGGCAACGGCCGATCCGATGGCCGGTCGCCCGGCCGCCGACCGCGCGACGGCGGATCCCGGGCCGACCGATGGCGTGTCCGGGGGCCCGGCGGGGGCCGGCGGCGCGGGAGGCGGCCCCGGGGCGGCCGGTGCCGCGCGGGCGGGCCGGGCGGTGGCCGTCGAGCCGCTGATCAGCCGCACGCCGGCCGGTCGCCCGGCGGCAGACCCCGCACCCGTCGGTGGCGCCTCCGCGAGCCTCGCGGAGGACGAGGTGACCGGTCCGCTCCGGGGGCGGGCCGGGCGGGGGCGGCACCGTAAGCCGCGGCCCCGGCGGGCGCTGTTCGCCGTGGGTGGGCTCGCGCTGGCCGCGGGGGCGTTGAGTCTGGCGCGGATGGCGCCGGAGTCGGTGGTCGGCGGCGGGAGCGGGAACACGGAGGCCGGGCCGAGGCCCCAGGTCGCCACGGACGAGGCGATCGACGCCGCGCCGACGGTGTGGGCCGCGCCCTCCGCGCATCCCGCGTCCGCGACCGCCGCGCGGGGTGGGGCGAGCGCGACCCCGGTCCCGGGCGTGAGCCCCGCGGCCACAGCACCGTCGACGGCCGCCGCACCCTCATCGACGGCGACGATCCCGTCCGCCCGGGCGAGCGCCCCCGTGGGGAGCCTGCCGGACACCACCGGCATCCCGACCGCGCCCATCGTCGTACCGTCGCAGTCACACACGCAGCAGCCGCCGGCCCCGAGCCCCACCACCCACGCCCCGACCCCGACGCCCGGCCAGAACCCGCCGGGTCTGTGCGTGCCGATCGTCGGCATCTGTGTGAACGATCTGGCGGGCCCCGCCGGAGGCCATTGAGAGAAACAGGACCTACGGTTGGTCGCCGTTCCGGCGGGCCAGCAACCAGGGTTCGACCACACCGAGGCCGCGGACGGGGCGCTGCCACATCGGCTGGAGCGCGAAGCGGTAGACGGGCGGCTCCTCGCCCTCCTTCTCCGCGGCGGCCGCGGCCTCGGCGGCCTCCGCCTCGGAGGCGGGCGCGTCCCCGGTGCGGACCAGTTCCTCCGCGAAGGCGCCGTCCACCAGCACGGCATCCCGTGGCGCTATCGACGTGAGCCGCGAGGCGAGGTTCACCGTCGTACCGAAGACGTCGCCCATGCGGGTCGTCACGGTGCCGAAGGCGATGCCGACGCGCAGCTCCGGCATCGTCTCGTCGTTGGCCATCGTCTCGATGAGGCGCAGGGCGATCTCGGCGGCGATCCCGGCGTCGTCCGCGGCGTACAGCACCTCGTCACCGAGGGTCTTGATGAGGCGCCCCCCGTGCGCGGCCACCAGGTCGGCGGCGGTGGTCTCGAAGGCCTCGACGAGCTCGCCGAGTTCCTCCTCCTCCATCCGGCGCGTCAGCCGCGTGAAGCCGACGAGGTCCGCGAAGCCGACGGCGAGGCGGCGGTCGACCATCTCCTCGTCGTCACCGGCCTGGACGACCCGGCCGGTCGCGGCGGCGAGCTGGCGCCGCCAGACGTAGACGATGAACTCCTCCAGCTCGGGCAGGAGCAGCTCGATCAGGGGGTAGGTGACCTCGGTGCGCGTCATGCCCGGCTCGGGAGGCTCGGTCAGGCCCTCCAGGAAGGAGTCGATCTGCCATTCGGCCAGGCGGGCCGTGGTCTGCCCGGTGGAGCGGGCGACCTGGACCGCCATCGCCTCGCTCAGCAGGCCCGCCTCGACGAGACCGGCGAGGCGCCGCAGCGCCAGCACGTCGGCCTCGGTCAGCGCCTTGGCCTGGCCGATGTCGGCGAAGCCCATGGCCCGCCAGAAACGCGAGGCCAGTTCCATGGAGACGCCTGCGCTGCGGGCGGCCTGGAAGGGGGTGTAACGACGCTCGGCGCCGAGGATGAGCGTTTCGAGGCGCAGCGCGAGGGGGTCCTCGCCGGAGTCGACGGACTCCTCGTCCATCCGGTTCTGCGCGTCCAAGCGGCTCTGTCCGTCCATCCGCCCGGTCGTCTCACCGGTCGGCCCGGCGATCCCCTCGCCGGACATGTCACCGTTCGTGTCGACGCGTGCGGGCGCCGGGTCGGTGACCGGCCCGGCGGTACGCCCCGGCTCACCGTCGGGGGCGGGGAGTGCACCCGTGCCGGAGCCCGTGTCGTCGACGGTCACGCCTGCTGCCCTTCCGATCTGCCGTGGTCAGGTATCGACCGCGCTCAACTCTACGGCAGGTGTGCGCTGGCTCACTCCTGACTCGTACGCCCGGCCGGAGCTCGGCACCACGATCGGTTCCGGGCTCCACAGCTGAGTACGGACTGCCGACCTCCTCGGCTCACGCCGGCCGCAGATGGACGATGTCCCCCGCTCCCACCGGCTGCTGTACGCCCTCCTCCGTGGCCAGGACCAGACGCCCGTCCCCGTCGACCGCCACCGCTTCCCCGGTGATCGACGCGCCGCCGGGCAGTTCGGCCCGCACCACCCTTCCGAGGGTCGCGCATCCCGCGGCATACGTCTCCTGGAGACCGGAGGCGGCGGGGTCGCCGCCCGCGGCCCGCCACTTCTCGTACCACTGCTCCAGGGAGCGCAGGACGGCCCGCAGCACGGTGTCACGGTCCGTGGTCGTGGCGCCCGCGAGGGCGAGGGAGCCCGCGCCGGGCACGGGGAGTTCGTCCTCGCGCAGGGTGACGTTGATGCCGATGCCGACGACGACCGCGTCGTTCCCGGCGCGCTCGGCGAGGATGCCGCCCGTCTTGCGCTCCTCGCCGTCCACGGTGACCAGCAGGTCGTTGGGCCACTTGAGTGACGTGTCGACGCCCGCCACCCGGGACAGGCCCGTGGCCACCGCGACCCCGGTGAGCAGCGGCAGCCAGCCCCAGCGCTCGACGGGGACCCCGGTGGGCTTCAGCAGGACGGAGAAGAAGAGGCCCGAGCGGGCCGGTGCCGTCCACTGGCGGTCCAGGCGTCCCCGCCCGGCGTTCTGCTCCTCGGCGACGAGGACCGCGCCCTCGTCCGCCTTCTCCTCCCCCGTGGCGAGGGCGACGAGGTCGGAGTTGGTGGACCCGGTGCGCTGTACGACCTCGACATCGCACCAGAGCCCGCCCTCGCGGACCAGAGCCCGGCGCAGTGCGGCCCCGTTCAGCGGTGGACGGTCCAGGTCGGACCACCGGTTGTCGTTCGCGTCTGAAGCATCTCGCGGCGTCATGCAACCCAGCCTAGGTGTGGTAAACGCCGCACTGCCGAACGGTATCGGCACCACTACCCTACGAGTCAGTAGCAACCCCCTGAGCATCACCCTCATTTTCCCACTGAGCAGGCAGGGAGCCGCACCCCGATGTCCGAGCCGGAAGAGCTGCACCACCCCGACATCCACACGACCGCGGGCAAACTCGCGGACCTGCGGCGCCGCGTCCAGGAAGCGACGCACGCCGGCTCGGCACGCGCTGTCGAAAAGCAGCACGCCAAGGGCAAGCTGACGGCCCGTGAGCGGATCGAGCTGCTGATCGACGAGGGCTCGTTCGTCGAGCTGGACGAGTTCGCGCAGCACCGCTCGACCGACTTCGGCATGGAGAACAACCGGCCCTACGGCGACGGTGTCGTCACCGGCTACGGCATGGTCGACGGCCGCCCGGTCGCCGTCTTCTCCCAGGACTTCACCGTCTTCGGCGGCGCCCTGGGCGAGGTCTTCGGCCAGAAGATCATGAAGGTGATGGACTTCGCGCTGAAGACCGGCTGTCCGGTCATCGGCATCAACGACTCCGGCGGCGCCCGCATCCAGGAAGGCGTCAGCGCGCTCGGCATGTACGGCGAGATCTTCCGCCGCAACACCCACGCCTCCGGCGTCATCCCGCAGATCTCGCTCGTCGTCGGCCCCTGCGCGGGCGGCGCGGTGTACTCCCCCGCGATCACCGACTTCACGGTCATGGTCGACCAGACCTCGCACATGTTCATCACGGGGCCTGACGTCATCAAGACGGTGACGGGCGAGGACGTCGGCTTCGAGGAGCTCGGCGGCGCGCGCACCCACAACGCGGTGTCGGGTGTGGCCCACCACATGGCGGGCGACGAGAAGGACGCCATCGAGTACGTCAAGCAGCTGCTGTCGTACCTGCCGTCCAACAACCTCAGCGAGCCCCCGGTCTTCCCCGAGGAGGCGGACCTCGCCCTCACGGACGAGGACCGCGAGCTGGACGTGATCGTCCCGGACAGCGCGAACCAGCCGTACGACATGCACGCGGTGATCGAACACATCCTGGACGACGCCGAGTTCTTCGAGACCCAGGCGCTGTTCGCGCCGAACATCCTCACCGGCTTCGGACGGGTCGAGGGCCACCCGGTGGGCATCGTCGCCAACCAGCCGATGCAGTTCGCCGGCTGCCTGGACATCGACGCGTCCGAGAAGGCGGCCCGCTTCGTCCGCACCTGCGACGCCTTCAACGTCCCCGTCATCACCTTCGTGGACGTCCCCGGCTTCCTCCCGGGCGTCGACCAGGAGCACACCGGCATCATCCGCCGCGGCGCCAAGCTGATCTTCGCCTACGCCGAGGCGACCGTCCCGCTCATCACCGTCATCACCCGCAAGGCCTTCGGCGGCGCCTACGACGTCATGGGCTCCAAGCACCTGGGCGCGGACCTCAACCTCGCCTGGCCGACCGCCCAGATCGCGGTGATGGGCGCGCAGGGCGCGGTGAACATCCTGCACCGCCGCACCATCGCCACCGCCGAGGACCAGGACGCCACCCGGGCCCGCCTGATCCAGGAGTACGAGGACACCCTCCTCAACCCCTACACGGCGGCCGAGCGCGGCTACATCGACGCGGTGATCATGCCCTCCGACACCCGCTCCCACGTCGTACGGGGCCTGCGTCAGCTGCGCACCAAGCGGGAATCACTCCCTCCGAAGAAGCACGGCAACATCCCGCTCTAGAACCCCGGACCCTTGGGAGCAGACATGACGATCAAGGTCGTACGGGGCAATCCGACCCCGGAGGAGCTGGCCGCCGCCCTGGCGGTGGTCCGAGCGCGCGCCGCGGCGGCGACCACCACGCCACCCGGCGCGCCCGGCACCCGGGACTCCTGGTCGGACCCGTCCCGCATAGCCGGCCAGTACCTGCCCCAGCCGGGCCCCACGGCCTGGACGCGCACGTACTGGCCTGCCTAGGTCCTGTCGTCAAATTCCCGTCGTCCGCCCGGAGGGCGGGCTCTGCGGCGTCAGGTGCGTGCTCTCGGCGTGCCGGGCACAGGCCCTCGTACTGGATGTACTTGGGTCTGTGCCCGGTGCGCCGAGAGTGCGTGCATGGCGTCGCGGGGCAGACGGGAATGTGACGACAGGGCCTAGGAC
>NZ_JBHVST010000190.1:0-11559 GCF_042885015.1 Streptomyces sp. NPDC058086
GCACCGCAAAGTCCGCCGCCAGCGGCTCGACCACGCCCACAGGGTCGCTGTTGACCTCGTGCGGGAGCACGACGTCATCGCGCACGAAGACCTCAGGATCCGCAATATGGTCAAGGCTCCCGCGCCGAAGGCCGATCCTGTCCAGCCGGGCAGCTTCCTGCCCAATGGTGCCGCCGCGAAGGCCGGGCTGAACCACTCGATCTCGGATGCCGGATGGGGGGTGTTCCTGACGATCCTGCACGCCAAGGCTGAAAGTGCCGGACGGGACGTGATCGCCGTGGACCCTCGCAACACCTCCCGGACCTGCCCCGAATGCGGGCACGTCGCAGCGGAGAACCGGCCCACCCAGGAGAAGTTCCACTGCGTCTCGTGCGGCCACACCGCGCACGCGGACACGGTGGGCGCCCAAAACGTTCTACGGGCCGGGCTGGTCCATCGCGACGCCAACCCGGCATAGCGAGAAGCCCCCTCGTTTACAAGGGGGAGGAGTCACTGAGACGCCCGACCCACCGCCCGCGGGCACGGGAGCGGTCGAGTTCGAGGCTCGCGTGCCGCCCAGCGGCCACCTCACCATCGTCCCCAGAGCGCAGAAGATCTCCTTGCACCGCGCACTGGCCAACCGCGTCCTCACCGTCTGGGCCGACCAGCGCAGGGTCCACCTCGTCCTGGACGGGCATCTGTTGAAGACCGTTCCATCCCGGCTGACAGACGCGAACCTCCGCTGGCTGACCATGCGCGGAGCACGGCCGACAGAGCCTCCGCCCGGCACGGCGGCACTGCCGCGGATGCGCGCGGCCACCGCCGGGCAAGCCGTTGAGATTGACCGACTCGTCCACCGCGACGGCAACGTGACGGTCGGCGGCAACCTGTTCCGCGTCGGCGCCAGGCTGGTCGGCCAGACGGTCACCCTGCGGCTGGACGGGTACCTCATGCACGCAGTCGCCGACGGCATCCTCGTGGGTACCTGGCCCTGCCGAGTGAGCAGTGACCGGCTCCCTGCGCTCCGCGGAGTGCGGGAGGCAGCTGGTCCGCTACCACCAGCGATGGTGCCCAGCGGGGCCATGCGGGTCCAGCGGCGCGTCAACGGCGACGGCCGGATCATGGTTGCCACCCAACGCCTCAAACTGGGCAAGAGGAACGTCGGCAAGCAGGTCATCGTCGTGATCGAGGACACCCACTTCCGCATCCTCCACGAAGGCGAAGAGATCGCCGTGAAGGAACGAAGGAAGCCAGGGTCGCTCGACCGCGTCCGCATCGTGTCGAAACGCGAGGACAGCCAGAAGCAATCGAGTATCCACTGAGGCCGCCCCGAGGCAGAATGATCACCATGACAACTTGAAGAGCGTCGGCAGGACGCACGGCCTGGCGCAAGAGGGGGATCGGCTGGTCCGTCTTCGACGATGAACGCTGGATTTGTGTTGCGTGCCGGGAACCTGTCAGTTCCTATCAGTACCGCTTCCATCCGCCCGAGTCCTCCAGTTTCGAGCGCTGCGTCGGGCTGGCATGGTGCTCCGGGTGCCGGATTAACTCGGGCAACATGGTTCACGTTCCTCGCGAGCGGGTCCTAGTCGACGCCCTTGCGTCGCTTCCTCCCGACGATCGCGACCGGCTGCTCCGCAAGGAGGCCGCGTTGATCGACTATCTCGACCGCCGAGGCCTCAGGCAGCGATGAGCTGAGCATCACGCTGAGCCAGCCCCAGGGAACCGGAGTGGCCGAGCGAAATACCGTCAAAGATCTCCTGAATCGCTTATCAGTACGACAAGCGGGTCCTGGTGACAAGACGTCAAGAGTGTCCTGAGACCTCACAGAAGCGGATCGCCCGGATCATGCGGACGTTCTCCATCACCGGCATCCGCCTGCGCAGACGCGTGCGCACCACCGTCCCGGACCCGGCAGCCTCACCGGTCCCGGACCTGTTCCAGCGGGACTTCACCGCTACCGAGCCGGGGCGCAAATACATGGGCGACATCACGTATCTCCCTCTCGAGGGCGGGGAGTTCCTCTATCTCGCGACCGTGCTGGACTGCTTCAGCCGCAAGGTCGTCGGCTGGTCCATCGCCGACCACATGCGCACCGGCCTGGTCGCCGACGCACTGCGGATGGCAGCCTCGACCCGTGGCCGCCTGGACGGCGCCGTCTTCCACTCCGACCACGGAGCGCAATACGGATCCCGGGCCTTCGCCGGCCTCTGCGACCAACTCGGGGTCACACGGTCCATGGGCGCGGTCGGTACCAGCGCCGACAACGCTGCCTGCGAAAGCTTCCACGCCTCCCTGAAACGCGAGACCCTCCAGGGCGCCCACGACTACGGCGACTCCGATACGTGCCGCAGGACCGTCTTCGCCTGGCTGACCCGCTACAACACCCGCCGCCGGCACTCCGCCAACGGCCACCTCAGCCCCAACGAATACGAACACCGACACCACACCTCTAAACTCACGCTCGCCGCGTGATCAATAACCGCGTGCCCACCTTCACGGGGGAAGGCCCTACTGTGTGAGGGGCACCGTCTTCCATCCGAACCAGCAAGGAGCACCGGGCTGTGAAGGTCGAAATCCAGCCGGACGTACGCGATATCGCCGCCCAGCTGGGGGGAGGCGTTGCCTATGCGTTGAAGGCCCTGGCCGGCCAGCTGGCCGACGATCCTGACATGGGCCGGCCTTCGGGGCTGCCCGGCATCCTGACTGTGACGGTCGACGGCGGCATGTTCGATGACTGCCCCGACCTGTCCGTCGGCTACATCCGTGAGCCGGACCGGATCGAGATCCGGTTTCTGAGAGCAGCTCCCTCCACCGAGCCCTCCACGGACGCCCATGACCAGGAGCAGGGCGGAGACCAGGACCAGCCTGCCGACCCTGCTGCCGCCGCGATCACCGTACGGGAGGTTGCCGATGCCTGGCATCGCATCACCGGCTGGCTCCAGTCCAACGCCCCCGACTCCTACGCTGCACTCCGCGCCGGCGCCAGCCCCGCCGCCATCGCCGCCCTGGAAAACGACCTCGGCATCCGCATACCCGTCGAGCTGCACGTCCTGTGGCTACTGACCTCGGGTGACGACGGGGGCAATGGCTGGGGATGCCTTCCGGGCAACAGGGCTCTGATGACCCTGGACGCCGTGGCCGCCGCCTACCGGCTGAAGATGGACGCCCAGGCCCACGAGGACACCTTCAACACCAACCGTCCCGAGGACGAGCGGATCACCGTGTGGAAGGCAACCCGGATTCCGGTTGTCGCTTTGGGCCCGGCTGACAGCACCTCGGGCCTGTACCTGGACGCCGAGAGTGGTTACTTGGGCCGGTGGTCCCGCTACAACGAAGGCCCTGGTGAAGTACTCGACACGTTGGTCACCTACCTGGAAGAGGCTGCCGACATGCTCGAAGCTCCGGCCCTGGCCACGGGGGACAAGCCAGGCCTGATCGGTGGTGCGCTGGTGTGGCTCAGCAGTATCGACCCGGCACAGGAAGACCGGTGGCAGCCCTGGACTGGCTGACCACGTACGAGAAGGGGGGCCAGCCCGCAGGGCTGGCCCCCCTTCCGGCTTTCACGTGCTGGTGCTCAGGCTACGTCAGCCGATCTTGCGCCAGGTGCAGGTAGTTGCGGTTGACGTGCAGTGCTCGAACCCCGGAAGGGTTACGAAGAACCCGTCACCGTCCAGCATCCGCCACGTCGGGGCTGGGAACCCGCTGAACGCCTTTTGGTTCTGCTCACTCGGGATGGCTGCACGCCCGCACCGCTCCGTACCGCTTGGCCCGTTCGTCGCTGTGCGGGTGTCCGCGTGGAGGCCGAAGTTCGCCGAGCCGTCGCCCATTTTATCGGTGAACAACTGGGCGCACTTGGTGCCCGACGTCACGAGGTTGACGCTCTTCGGGTAGCCGCCGGACTCGTGGGTCGAGGCCATCGCGTACTCGTCACAGTCGACCGACCCCACCGACGCATCGGATGGGTGCACGCTCCAGGAGGAGTTGGTACCACACACGACGTTACGGCTGTTGTCCGACGTCCATGTACCGCCGGAGCTGGTCTTCACCAGGGTGTCCGGTCCCAGGTAGTGCATCAGCGAGTCCCACCGCTTCGATCCGGCGTGATCGGGCATCACCTGCTGCATGTACCAGTAGTACCCCCCAGCGGCCGGGTACAGGTTGGTGTCCAGCGTCCAGGTCGGCTTGAAGTATGGCAGCACACATCCCGGCGCCGAGCTCGCCAGCCAGTCGTCGCAGCGCGGCGCAAGCTCCTTTACCTCGTCGATGCCGGAGGTTCCGAAGTTCGCCGTCGCGATTGCGGTGCTGCTGGCGTCCACGGTCGCGGTCACCGACCAGCCCAGGCCGATGGTCTCCTTGCCCGTGCCGTTCCACTGCGTTGTTACCCGGCCCCATCGGTCGGCGTACGGCGGACTGGAGCCGTCCACGTCCCAGTACGCGGTCGATCCGGCGTTGTTGTTCTGCCCGTCTGTCCACTTCACGTTCGACGTCACACACGACTGGCACGTCGACCCGACGTTCCACTTCATCGTGACGCCTTTCAGCGCCTGGTCGATCGAGACCGGCATGATGGCGATCTGCTGGTCGAACTCCGCGAAGTTCGACCCGGAGGCACCCTTGTTCGGGTACGCCTTGATCCGCTGCTCGAAGTCGAACTCGGCTAGGCCGATCTGCTTATCGTCCGCATCGATGAACACCAGCGTTCCCGCCCCGATGTTCTTCAGGCATGCTTCGGTGCGGGTCATATAGTTTTTGCCCACTGGCTTGTCCCAGCACCAGTCGACCAGTTCCACAGCAGGCGCGACAGCCGCCACCGCAGCCGCCTCAGCAGGAGACTTACCGGCCTTACGGGCCTTCGCCGCCTCAGCCTTGCGCAGCGCCTCGACGCGCTTCTTCGCACGCGCTTCCGACTCCGCGCTGGGAGGGGACAGCTCGATACACAGCTTGCGCCCCTGGGCGTCCTGCTTACCGCAGGTACGCTCCCGCGTGGCCTCCCGCTTCACCGCACCGTTCGTATCGAACGTCGGCAGAGCCGGCCCCGGATCCGTCCGGGTGAACTCGTCGATCTCCTGCGCGGTCTTGTCGATCGTCGACGACGTCTGCGGCGCAGGAAACTTCACGTACGGCTCGATACGGAAGTCTGCCCACGGCGACCAGCTCGTCTCGTACAGACTGCCGTCGAAGGCGGAGGTGCGGAACTTGTACAGCAAGCCGGGCTTCAGAATGCCGTACGGCACTGTCACCTTCGCCGTTCCGCCCGAGGCCACGTACGGCGACACCAGCACCCCGTACTGACCCGACCCGTCGAGGTCGACCTGGGTCTTCGGGGTACCGTCCGCATTCGTGGTGTACACCTGGAACGTCAGGTTCGCGGTATCGCCGTCCGCATCGGTGACGGTGTTCCGCAGCACCACTTGCGGCGTGATGACCCGCCAGACGGTGCCCGCCTTGGAGAACTTGGGGCCAGCCGACGGGGTCGTACCCGACACCGGCCGCGCAGACGCGGCGACGGCCGCGAGGTCCTCCGGTCCGGCTGCTGCCACCGCCGCGGGGGAAGCCCCCAGGCCGGGCGCAAGCGGCGTGGGAGCCGCTACAGCGGTGCCCACCCCCGCCAGTAGGGCCAGCACGGCACCAGCGGCAACATGCCGCCAAGCCGACGCGCGTAAGAGTCTCACTTCGTCAATCCCCCTGGTGCATTTGGGAGTTGTACACGACAAGTCGCGACCCCATCACGAGCAAACGTAAAGTAAAATGATCAAAATCATGGTTTGCCGGGCGGGAACCCATTCAGGCCATAAGGCCATTCCAGAGCTGGAGGCGCGCTGCTTGCCATCTCAACAACCAGCCTCCTGGGTCCTACTGATCTGAAACGGTAGGTACTTTGAGCGGTTGATCCCTGTGTGAGTGAACTGGTCGGGCCCAGGGAGGTTGTCACCGTCGGCGCAGGAGGCCCTTCGGCTGTGAGAGGTGGCGGCGTTGGTGGCGCCCGCCTTGTGGAAGAAAGGGCAGCTACGCGACGCGCTCGCCCGACGCGGTCACACGGTCTCCGCCGCGCAGTTGAAGCGGGACATGCTTGCCCACGGCGCGTTCATCCGCGCCCCCGGTGACCTGTGGACCGTTGGCCGACCCTTACAGCGATAGAGGTCGTACGGCTTGGCGTGCCGGAGATACTCGACGGCGTCGGCAAGCACGAGGTTGAGGCCGGGCTGCTGGCTGTACCGGGCGCGAGCGCGCTCGTACTGGGTGGGGGAGGCGTCGACGGCGTCGGCCAGGGCGCCATGCTCGCGGGCGAGGTACGCGGCGTACTTGCCCATCCCTGAGGCGAGGTCCAGGACGCGGCATAGGTCCTCTGTTCGGATACCGGTGGTTACAAGACAGGAAGTTGGCGATATTGGGCACGGAGTCCCGGGACGCGCCGGCACCACCTCGGACGCCCGGATGTCATGCCGGAGAAAGGCCGGAAAGGCCCAAGTGGAAGGGGATGCGGTCCGCAGGGTCGGCCGGGATCAGGCCACGCCGAGGAAGCTCAGTACGGCGAGCACCCGGCGGTGGTCGGCGTCCGCCTTCGGCAGGTCGAGCTTGGCGAAAATGTTGTTGATGTGTTTGGCCACCGCGCTCTCGCTGACCACGAGTTGCCCCGCTATCCCGGCGTTGGACCGGCCGCCCGCCATCAGCTCCAGGACCTCGCGTTCCCGCGGGGTGAGCCGGTCCAGCGGGCCGCTGTGGCGGCGCACCAGAAGCTGCGAGACGACCTGCGGGTCCAGCGCCGTCCCGCCGGCCGCGACCCGGCGCAGCGCGTCCACGAACTCCTCCACGTCCGCGACGCGTTGCTTGAGCAGATAGCCGATGCTGGAGGTGTTGGCGGACAGCAGATCGGCCGCGTACCGCTCCTCCACATACTGCGAGAGCAGCAACACCGCGGTCTTTGGCCACTGTTGCCTGATGACCAGCGCGGCGCGCACTCCCTCGTCGGTGAAACCGGGGGGCATGCGGACGTCCACCACAGCGATGTCCGGCCGGTGTTCCTCCACCGCCGCCAACAGCGCCTCGCCATCGCCGACTTCGGCGACCACCTCGAACCCGGCCATCTCCAGGACCTTGACCACCCCGACCCTGAGCAGTACGGAATCCTCGGCGATCACGGCACGCACGGCAGCTCCACGGTGATGACGGTCGGCCCCCCGACGGGGCTGTCGACCGACAGCGTGCCATCGACCGAGGCGACCCGCTTGGCCAGCCCCGCCAGCCCGGTACCACCGGTGGGTTCCGCGCCGCCCACCCCATCATCGCTGATGACGACCAGCAGCGTCTTCCCGAAGCGCTCCACGGTGACCTCGGCGCTGGACGCCTCCGCGTGCTTCACCACGTTCGTCAGTGCTTCGGAGACGACGAAGTAGGCGACCGCCTCGATCGTGGGCGACGGCCGCGACGACAGGTCCACCTTCACCCGTACCGGGATGGGTGCTCGGGCGGCGATGCCGGACAGTGCGGCGTCCAGGCCACGGTCCTCCAGAACGGCCGGGTGCATCCCGCGCACCAGGCTGCTCAGCTCCTCTATCGCCTCCTTCGCCTCCCGGTGCGCCTCGTCGATCACCTGGCGGGCGTCCTCGGGCAGGTCTCCGAGCGTGGCCTTGGCCAGGCCGAGGTTGACGGCCAGGGAGACCAGCCGCTGCTGGGCGCCGTCGTGCAGGTCCCGTTCGATCCGCCGCCGTTCGGCATCGGCCGCGTCCACCAGGCCGGCCCGGCTCTCGGCCAGGTCCTCGACCCGGCGGGCCAACTGCTCCTCGCGGCTGGGCCCGAGCAGGACGGTGGCGGTGCGGGTGTCGAGCCGGGAGAGGGCGTCGGTCGACAACCGCGCGATGTGGAGCAGGGCGAGCCCCGCCGCGGTGACGTACGCCGCCCAGGTGTAGTAGCCGGGATGGTCGACGCGCCAGTCCAGCGGCACCAGCCAGATCCACAGGTAGATCGAGGCGGCGGTGACGGCCACGACCCATGCCAGGAGGGTGAAGGACCCCGCGAGAGCGAGCAGCGGCCCGTCCAGCAGGTGGTACCTGAGCTGCCGGTGCCCCGCCCGGGATCGCAGCCACTCCGGCAGCCGGGGCCGCTGTCCCGCGTAAGGCGAGGGGATGACCACGTCGAGCCGGGTGCGGAAGCGGCCGCGCTGCACCTCGGTCAGCAGCGGCCCGGCGAGCACGATGGCCGTGAACGGGATGAACACCGCGAGGAGCAGTTGGCCCGCCGGGTCGAGGACCGGGAGGAAGAGCAGCCACGGCAGGGACACGACGAAGAGGACGCCGAGCTGGACGAGGACGCCCGTGACGAGGAACGAGACCGGTCGCCCGGCTCCCTGGAACGGGAACAGAAGTAGGCGCCGCAGGCGGGCGGTTGTGTGCATGGGGAAACGGTAGGTGTCCGGGCCGGGGGCGGGCCATGGCAAGAGCATCCGCCTCGGGGTGTAGCTAGTGCCACCCCCACAACGGACATTCGCGTTACTGACCGTGAGCGCCTGGCGGGCGAGGCTGGAGGCCGTGAAGGAGCACCGGGAACGCGAGGAGACCGATCCGATGAGCACGCTGAGCGTCTGCCGACTTCAGGACGAGGCCCGCGGCTCGGCCGGCCTGCGCATCGGCCGCCGGTACCGCATGGAACACGTCCTGGTCGGCTGCGGGCTGGCCCTGCTGCCGTGGCTGGTCGTGCTGGCCAACGGTCTGCCGGGGACCGCCATCGCCTCGAACTGGTGCACCGCCTGGATCGGCCTGGACGCCTTGGAGACGCTGGGGCTGATCGCCACGGGGCTGCTGGCCGTACGCGGCCACCAGCTGCACGCCCTGACGGCCACCGCCACCGCGACGCTGCTGGTGGTCGACGCCTGGTTCGACACGATGACCGCGGCACCGGGCGCGGATCAGGTCTCGGCGATAGCGATGGCGCTCGGCGCGGAACTGCCACTGGCGGTGGTGTGCGTCGTGCTGGCGGTACGAGGGGCTGCCCGCCCGACGGCCTGATCCTCGCTCCCGGCCCCGCTCACTTCCCGTACGCCACCGTCCCACCGGAGGAGATCCATGTCTCACGCTGTCCTGACCAAGCCCGCCGTCCGCTGGGCGCTCGCCGCCGGTGCCGTCGCCGCCGGCGCCCTGTGGTTCGGCGACAAGGCCCCTTACCCGTACGCCCAACACAAGCTGCTGGACCTGCCGTTGCCGTATCTGACCGCGAACCGCCTGGACGCCGTGCTGCGGCCCAGGCCAGGTGAGCGGGTGCTGGAAGTCGGTCCCGGCACCGGCCTGCAGTCGCTGCACGTCGCTCCCCAACTCGGCCCGGACGGACGGCTGGACGTCCTGGACATCCAGCCGGAGATGCTCGACCACGTGATGCGCCGCGCGGAACGGCACGGCGTCGCCAACATCACGCCCACCCGAGGTGACGCTCGTGAACTCCCCTTCCGTGACCGCACGTTCGACGCCATGTACCTGGTGACCGCGCTGGGCGAGGTACCGGAGCCGGAGCGGGTGCTGGCCGAGGCGGTCCGGGTGCTCACCCCCGGCGGCCGACTGGTGGTCGGCGAGTTCTTCGACCGCCACTGGATCCCCTTCGGCACCTTGCACCGCCTCGCCGACGACTCCGGCCTCCACCTGGCCGCACACCGTGGCTCCACCCTCGCCTACCTAGCCCGCTTCCGCCCCTGCGCCGCGGCAGCGTAGGGCCGGGCCCGGGTGTACTGCCCCGGGAGGCCGGGGACGCGGCCGGGCGGCTGGTTTTTTTACCCGCGGAGCTGACGGATCCCGGCGGCCGGCCCGTACCTCCTGCCGTACAAGCCGCTCGCGTCTGGAGGCAGCGTGCCCATCTCCCGCAACAGGGCAGGAACCGTCTTCGTGACCGGTGCACTGGGTCTGACCCCCGCCGCGCTCGCCTACCCCGCCATGCTCGGCGTCCAGAGCACGTCCGGCTCCCCGGACCGCAAGATCGGTCCTCGAAGTCGCGGGGGCTAGTCGGCGGATTGAACAGCTTCGAGGTATTCAGCCAAGCTGTTTTGGGCGTACTGAGCCCAGGCGTAGGCGGTGTTGGGCTGGATGCCGAAGAGGTCGCTGACCACGATCGGCGGGAGGTCGGTGATCGCTTCCATCCTGTCTCCTTCGTGGGTACCCCCGGCTTCAGCCGGGGGGTGAAACGAAGCTCCCGCGGAGCGGGGCAAGGGGCGGCGATTCGCCGCTAGGCGGACCGCCGTTGTCAGTGGCGTGCACTACGTTGATCACACGAGTTGGAGGGGGTGACTCCATTGATCCGCGCGTACAAGTTCCTTCTGTATCCGACCATGCGTCAGACCCAGGCGTTGGGCGAGATGCTGCGGGATCACTGCTCCCTCTACAACGGGGCGCTTGAAGAGAGGCGGTCCGCGTACCGGCACGCGTCGAGGACGACCGTGCGCTACGGCCGGCAGTCCGGACAGCTCAAGGACATTCGGGCGTTCGATCCGGAGCGTCAGGGCCGGTGGTCTTTCTCCTCGCAGCAGGCGACGTTGCGCCGCCTGGACAAGGCGTTCGCCGCGTTCTTCCGCCGCATCAAGTCCGGTGAGGCTCCCGGCTACCCCAGGTTCCGGGGTGTGCGCCGGTTCGACACGGTGGACTTCCCCAAGGACGGGGACGGCTGCCGGTGGGACTCCACGCCGCACGATCCGCAGACCCGTGTCCGCTTCCAGGGCGTCGGGCACGTCAAGGTCAAGCAGCACCGGCCGGTGGCCGGGAAGGTCAAGACCGTTTCCGTCAAGCGTGAAGGGCGCCGCTGGTACGTGATCCTCACGGCCGACCAGGCACCGCCCGAACCGCTGTCCGCGACCGGAGCCGTGGTCGGTATCGATCTGGGGATCGCCTCGTTTCTGACCACCTCCGACGGCCGGCACGTCGACAACCCGCGCCACAGCCGCAACGCCGCGAAAAAGCTGGAGGCAGCGCAACAGGCCCTCGCCCGCAGCAAGCGCGGGTCGAAGCGACGACGCAAGGCCGTGGAACGCGTCGCCACCCTGCACCGCAAGGTGCGCCGCCAACGCCTCGACCACGCACACAAGACCGCGCTCGGTCTCGTCCGCGACAACGATCTGATCGCGCACGAAGACCTCAAGATCCGCAACATGAGCAAGGCCCCCGAGCCGCGCCCGAACGGGGACGGAACCTACGCCCCGAACGGAGCCGCGGCGAAGGCCGGACTCAACCGAAGCATCGCCGACGCCGGGTGGGGGGTGTTCCTCGCGATCCTGGCCGCCAAGGCGGAAGGTGCCGGACGGGAAGTGATCGCCGTGGATCCCCGCAACACCTCCCGCACCTGCCCCGAATGCGGGCACGTCGCCAAGGAGAACCGGCCTACCCAGGAAAAGTTCCACTGCCAGGCCTGCGGCCACACCGCACACGCCGACGTCGTAGGGGCTTCCAACGTACTGCGGGCCGGGCTGGCCCGTCGTCAAGCCCAACCAGCTTGACGAGAAGCCCCCTCGTTCACGACTCCGTTGGGAAATCCGTAAACCGGGTGTGGGCGGGCCTCTATGCGGCCAGGTCAAGTCGGGCCAGATGCGAGGTCCTGGTCTGGCCGAGT
>NZ_JBHVST010000191.1:0-11492 GCF_042885015.1 Streptomyces sp. NPDC058086
TTTGTACTCACCCTCTCGGGCTTTCCTCCGGGCGCTTCCCTTCGGTCTTGCTGTCTTGCTTTGTTCTTGCGTTTCCGACTCTATCAGACCGTTTCACGATCCGATTTCCTCGGTGCTTTCCAGGTTCCCGCTCTCGCGTTTCCCTTTCCGGCGGTTCCGACTTTATCAGAGATTCTGAGTCGGAATTTCCGTCCCGCTCGGGGTGGTTCCTGGCACACGGTCGTGCCGGGTTCCCGTTCAGGCGGAGCCGTAAACGTACTGGAGCGGGGCGCCCCGATGCAAATCGAGGGGCCCCGCTCCGGAGTTGGCGCGTGCGAGGGGTCAGACCTCGACGACGACCGGCAGGATCATCGGGCGGCGGCGGTAGTTGTCCGAGACCCACTTGCCCAGCGTGCGGCGGATGAGTTGCTGCATCTGGTGGGGCTCGACCACGCCGTCCTGGGCCGAGCGCTCCAGGACCTCCGTGACCTTCGGGATGACGTCCCCGAAGGCGGAGTCGTCGATGCCCGAACCACGCGCGTGGACGTGCGGACCGGCGGTGATCTTGCCCGTACTCGAGTCGATCACCACGAAGACCGAGATGATGCCCTCGTCGCCGAGGATCTTGCGGTCCTTGAGCGCCGGCTCGCCCACGTCACCGACCGAGAGGCCGTCGACGTACACGTAACCCGCCTGGACCTTGCCGGAGATCTTGGCCTTGCCCTCGATGAGGTCGACGACGATTCCGTCTTCGGCGATCACGATGCGGTCGTGCGGGATGCCGGTGAGGGCGCCGAGCTCGGCGTTGGCGCGCAGGTGGCGCCATTCGCCGTGGACCGGCATCAGGTTCCGCGGCTTGCAGATGTTGTAGAAGTACAGCAGCTCGCCCGCGGAGGCGTGACCGGAGACGTGCACCTTGGCGTTGCCCTTGTGGACGACGTTGGCGCCCCAGCGGGTGAGGCCGTTGATGACGCGGTAGACCGCGTTCTCGTTGCCCGGGATGAGCGACGAGGCCAGGATCACCGTGTCGCCCTGGACGATCCGGATCTGGTGGTCCCGGTTGGCCATCCTCGACAGGGCCGCCATCGGCTCGCCCTGCGAGCCCGTGCACACGAGGACGATCTCGTGGTCCGGGAGGTCGTCGAGCGTCTTGACGTCCACCACGAGGCCCGGCGGGACCTTCAGATAGCCCAGGTCGCGTGCGATGCCCATGTTGCGGACCATCGAGCGGCCGACGAAGGCGACCCGGCGGCCGTACTCGTGGGCCGCGTCCAGGATCTGCTGGATGCGGTGAACGTGGCTCGCGAAGCTCGCCACGATGATCCGCTTGCGGGCGCTGGCGAAGACCGTGCGCAGCGCGTTCGAGATGTCGCGCTCGGGCGGGACGAAGCCCGGAACCTCGGCGTTCGTGGAGTCGGAGAGGAGAAGGTCGATGCCTTCCTCGCTCAGACGTGCGAATGCGTGCAGGTCGGTGAGGCGGTTGTCCAGCGGGAGCTGGTCCATCTTGAAGTCGCCGGTGTGGACGACCATGCCCGCGGGGGTGCGGATGGCGACCGCGAGGGCGTCCGGGATGGAGTGGTTGACCGCCACGAACTCGCAGTCGAAGGGGCCGATGCGCTCGCGGTGGCCCTCCGCGACTTCGAGGGTGTACGGGCGGATGCGGTGCTCCTGGAGCTTCGCCTCGATGAGGGCGAGGGTCAGCTTGGAGCCGATCAGCGGGATGTCCGGCTTCTCGCGCAGGAGGAACGGGACAGCGCCGATGTGGTCCTCGTGGCCATGTGTGAGGACGATGCCCTCGATGTCGTCGAGGCGGTCCCTGATGGACGTGAAGTCCGGCAGGATCAGGTCGATTCCGGGCTGCTCCTCCTCGGGGAAGAGCACTCCGCAGTCGACGATCAGCAGTCGGCCGTCGTACTCGAAGACCGTCATGTTCCGGCCGATTTCGCCAAGGCCACCGAGCGGGGTGACCCGCAGGCCTCCCTGGGGGAGCTTCGGCGGCGGGCCAAGTTCAGGATGCGGATGACTCAAAAGACTCTCCTCACCACACGCGCCACGTACCTGGCAAGGCACGTGGCGCGCATGACGTTCGTGCAGTAGCAGTTGTCTGTGTGGGGTGCAGGCCCCTGGCCTGCGTTGTCGTGCATATTCAGTTGTGAAGTCTGTATTTAGAGTTCTACCCCGCCGGCAGCAAGATCGATCTTGAGCTGGGCGGTCTCCTCGGGCGACAGCTCGACCATCGGGGCGCGCAGCGGTCCGGCGGGCAGGCCCTGGAGGGCGAGCGCGGCCTTGGTCGTCATGACGCCCTGGGTGCGGAACATGCCGGTGAAGACGGGGAGCAGCTTCTGGTGGATCTCGGTGGCCTTCTGCACGTCTCCCGAGACGTACGCGTCCAGCATGGACCGCAGCTCCGGGGTGACGACGTGGCCGACGACGGAGACGAAGCCGACCGCGCCCACGGAGAGCAGCGGGAGGTTCAGCATGTCGTCGCCGGAGTACCAGGCGAGTCCGGAGCGGGCGATGGCCCAGCTGGCTCGGCCGAGGTCCCCCTTGGCGTCCTTGTTCGCGACGATACGCGGATGCTCGGCCAGCCGCACGAGGGTTTCGGTGCTGATCGGTACGCCGCTGCGGCCGGGGATGTCGTACAGCATCACCGGCAGCTCGGTCGCGTCGGCGATGGCCGAGAAGTGACGGTACAGGCCCTCCTGCGGGGGCTTGTTGTAGTACGGCGTCACGGTCAGCAGGCCGTGCGCGCCGGCCTTCTGGGCGGCGCGGGCGAGCTGGATGCTGTGGTGGGTGTCGTTCGTGCCGACGCCCGCGACGATGTGGGCACGGTCGCCGACCGCCTCGAGTACGGCTCGTACGAGATCCGATTTCTCCACGTCACTGGTGGTCGGTGACTCACCGGTGGTGCCGTTGATGATCAGGCCGTCGTTGCCTGCGTCCACCAGGTGGGTGGCGAGCCGCTGTGCGCCGTCGAGGTCGAGTGCGCCGTCCGCCGTGAAGGGCGTGACCATGGCGGTGAGGACCCGCCCGAAGGGGGTCTGCGGAGTGGAGGTCGGAGCCATGGGTAACACGCTACTCGCTGCTCAAGGCGTGGTCTGCCCTCGGGAGACACGACAAAGCGTGACAAATGCGGAGCCCGGCACTGCCTGCTCGGGGGTTCAAGCAGTGCCGGGTCCGTTTGATCAGGCTAGATGAACTTCTCGAAATGCCGCAATACGGACACCTCGCTCGGTTGATCCGCACATCTGTGCCGAACGGCGCGCGGGAGCGCGTTACGGCGCCACGCGCCCGTTGGCATTGAAGGCCGCGTAGGTGAGCGGCATGAGCTTGGCCCACTCCGCCTCCATCTTCTCGCCGACCATCTCGATCTCCCGCTGCGGGAAGGACGGGACCTTGGCGAGCTCGTGCTGGGTGCGCAGACCGAGGAAGTGCATCAGGGAGCGTGCGTTGCAGGTGGCGTACATCGAGGAGAAGAGACCGACGGGGAGGACGGCGCGGGCCACCTCGCGGGCCACACCGGCGGCCAGCATCTCCTGGTACGCCTCGTACGCCTGCCGGTAGGAGTCCTCCATCACACGGCCCGTGAGCTCCTGCTGCGCCTGGGTGCCCTCGACGAAGACGTACTTGCCGGGGCGGCCCTCCTGGACCAGCTTGCGGGACTCGTCCGGGACGTAGAAGACCGGCTCGAGCTCCCTGTACCTGCCCGACTCCTCGTTGTACGACCAGCCCACGCGGTGCCGCATGAACTCGCGGAAGACGAAGATCGGGGCGCTGATGAAGAAGGTCATCGAGTTGTGCTCGAAGGGGCTGCCGTGCCGGTCCCGCATCAGGTAGTTCAGCAGGCCCTTGGAGCGCTCCGGGTCCTTCTGGAGCTCGTCGAGGGACTGCTCACCGAGGGTCGAGACGCGGGCGGCGAACAGCACGTCCGAGTCGGACGCGGTGTGCTTGACCAGCTCGACGGTGACATCGCTGCGGAAACTGGGCTTGAGGTCGTCGGCGGGGGTTTCGGTCACGGTGCGGAGGGTCCTTCCCATCACATCTCTCGGGCGGCGCCCACTCTACGGGCCGTCACTGACAACGGGGCGTTCGGTGCCGTGCCGCGACATTCGTCGGCGAACTTCAGCGAATTCGGTGATTCCGGGCACCTCTTGGGGCGTTCGCTCGTCTGTATTGGTGACAGTGATCCGTTCGAGCCTCCAGAGGAGAAGCAACCCCCATGTTCCGTCGGCGCGAGCCCGTACCGTTCGCCTTCATCGCAGAAGCCGACCAGTTCCGCAGCAATGTCGCTCCCCCACCCCGCCGACGCTCGTCGGCCGGCGAGATATTCGGCCGCTGGCTCCTGGGCCTCACCGTGGTCGCCGGACTGGTGGGCGCGCTGATCGTCGGGATGCCGGCCCTGTCGCTCGACCAGTCGTCCGCGACGACCCAGCATTCCGAAGCCTCCAACGGCCGCTGACCCTCCCCCGCTGTCCAGAGGGCTTGGGGGCACCCCCATGGCCCCCCAAGGGTGGTGAGCGGGGACCCCGCTCGATAGCCTCACCGGGCACAGCCCATGCGTGGATTGAGTGAGGATCAGTCGTGCCCCTGCCCTTCCTGACGGCGGACCGTGACTTTGACGAGGTGGCGGACGAACTCGCCCTGCCCTTCGACGACCGCGGCCGCTGGCGGCGCCCCTACCGGCCCGGACCGTGGCGGGTGGCCCTCGCCGCGCTCGTGCTGCTGCTCGCGTCCTACGTGCTCGTCGCGGCCGTGCTCGTCGCGCTCACGGGGAGCCGCTCCGCCGCCCTGCTCTGCTTCGGTGGCTCCGTGCTCGTCATCCTGTGCGCGCTGCGGCTGCTGCGGATGGGCGTCTGGGTGAGTGCGCGAGGGCTGCGCCGCGTGGGCTTCCTGAACACGAGTACGGCGTCCTGGGAGCAGGTCGTCGCCGTACGCACCGTCCAGCAGCCGGTGCGCTGGCTCGGGCTGCCGCGCACCGTGCAGGGACAGGCGCTGATCCTCGTACGCAAGGGTCGTGCGGCGGACAGCCTGCCGCCGCTGCTCACCTCGCACAACTCCGACTTCCTGGCGCGCGCGGAGGCCTTCGACCGGGCGGCGGACGCCGTCGAGGTGTGGGCCGACGAGTACCGGCGGGATTGAGCCCCAGCGGTCGTAGCAGGGCGTCGTAGCAGGGCGAAGGGGCCGGTCCGCACTCCGCGGGCCGGCCCCTTCGACGTCCTTCTCCGCCGTGCCGCTCGTCGCACTTCTCGCGTGCGCCGTGGCTCTCAGGCCTCGGCGGGGGGCCTGCCCTCGCGCAGGGCGATCGCCCGCTGCATCGCCTTGCGGGCGCGCGGGGTGTCGCGGGCGTCGTGGTAGGCGACCGCGAGGCGGAACCAGCTGCGCCAGTCGTCCGGGGCGTCCTCGGTCTCGGCCTTGCGCCTGGCGAAGACCTCGTCGGCCGAGTCACGGTCGATACGGCCGCCCGGGGTGCGCTTCAACTCGTCCACGGGCAGGCCGCCCTCGGCGTCGAGCTCGGCGGCGAGCCGGTTGGCCTTGCGGACGAACTGGGTGTTCTTCCACAGGAACCAGATGCCGATGACCGGCAGGATCAGCACCGCGACACCGAAGGTGACGGTGATCAGGGTGCCGTTCTCGATGAGCAGCACGCCTCGGCTGCCGACCAGGACGAAATAGACGACCAGGACGGCTGCCGTGACGGCGTAGGTGATCTTCGCGCGCATGTCTGCCGGCTATCTGTTGTGCGTCCCTCGGCTCAGCCGAGGTCCAGGAAGTGTTCCAGGCCGAAGGTGAGGCCCGGGGTGGTCACCACGCGGCGGACGCCGAGCAGGATGCCCGGCATGAAGCTGCTGTGGTGGAGGGAGTCGTGGCGGATGGTGAGGGTCTCGCCCTCGCCACCGAGCAGGACCTCCTGGTGGGCGAGGAGCCCGCGCAGGCGGACCGCGTGCACCGGGACGCCGTCGACGTTCGCGCCGCGGGCGCCGTCCAGGGCGGTCGCCGTGGCGTCGGGCTGCGGGGCGCTGCCCGCGCGCTCCCGGGCCGCGGCGATGAGCTGGGCGGTGCGCGTGGCGGTGCCGCTGGGGGCGTCCACCTTGTTCGGGTGGTGCAGCTCGACGACCTCGACGGACTCGAAGTACGGCGCGGCGACCTCGGCGAACTTCATGGTCAGTACGGCCCCGATGGAGAAGTTGGGCGCGATGAGCACGCCCGTCTCCGGGGACGCGGCCAGTGCGGTGTTGAGCTGCGCGAGCCGCTCGTCGGTCCAGCCGGTCGTGCCGACCACGGCGTGGATGCCGTGCCGGACGCAGAAGTCGAGGTTGGCCATCACCGAGGCCGGGGTCGTCAGTTCGACCACCACCTGGGTGCCGCTGGCGACCAGCGCCTCCAGCTCGTCGCCGCGGCCCAGCGCGGCCACCAGCTCCAGGTCCTCGGCGGCCTCGACGGCTCGTACCGCCTCGGCCCCGATCCGGCCCTTGGCACCGAGGACCGCCACGCGCAGCTTGCTCATTGCTTCGTTCCTTACCGAGACGGGAATTACGCGACCGCGTCGTGCAGACGAGAGGCCTGCTTGTCCTTGAGCGGGCCGATGACCGACAGCGAGGGCCGCTGTCCCAGGATGTCGCGGGCGACCGAACGGACCTCGTCCGGGGTGACCGACGCTATCCGGACCAGCATGTCGTCGACCGACATCTGCTCGCCCCAGCACAGCTCGCTCTTGCCGATACGGTTCATCAGCGCGCCGGTGTCCTCCAGGCCGAGGACGGTGGAGCCCTGGAGCTGACCGATGGCGCGGCCGATCTCGTCGTCCGAGAGGCCGTGCTCGGCGACGTGGTCGAGTTCGTCGCGGCAGATCTTGAGCACGTCGTGGACCTGGCTCGGCCTGCAGCCCGCGTACACACCGAAGAGGCCGCAGTCGGCGAAGCCCGAGGTGTACGAGTACACGCTGTAGGCCAGGCCGCGCTTCTCGCGGACCTCCTGGAAGAGGCGGGAGGACATGCCACCGCCCAGGGCGGTGTTCAGGACGCCCAGGGCCCAGCGGCGCTCGTCGGTGCGGGCGAGGCCCGGCATGCCGAGGACGACGTGGGCCTGCTCGGTCTTGCGGCCGAGGAGCTCGACGCGGCCCGCGGTGCGGATGGCGCGGCGGCCGTCGCGCGGGGCGATCGGCTCGGCGGCGCTCTCCTTGAGGGCGCCGGCCTTCTCGAAGGCGGCACGGACCTGGCGTACGACCTTGTTGTGGTCGACGTTGCCCGCGCAGGCGACCACGAGGTGCGTCGGGTCGTAGTGCTTCTTGTAGAAGCGGCGGATGCGGTCGGCGCCGAGGGCGTTGACCGTGTCGACCGTGCCGAGGACCGGGCGGCCGAGGGGGGTGTCGCCGAGCATGGTGTGCGCGAACAGGTCGTGCACGCAGTCGCCCGGGTCGTCCTCGGTCATCGCGATCTCTTCGAGGATCACACCGCGCTCGGCGTCCACGTCGCCCTGCTCGATCAGCGACCCGGTGAGCATGTCGCACACGACGTCGATGGCGAGCGGGAGGTCGGTGTCGAGCACACGCGCGTAGTAGCACGTGTACTCCTTGGCCGTGAACGCGTTCATCTCGCCTCCGACCGCGTCGATGGCGGAGGAGATGTCCAGGGCGCTGCGCCGGGAGGTGCCCTTGAAGAGCAGGTGCTCCAGGTAGTGCGTGGCGCCGTTCAGCGTCGGCGTCTCGTCGCGGGAGCCGACGTGCGCCCAGATCCCGAAGGTGGCCGAGCGTACGGAGGGGAGGGTCTCGGTGACGATGCGCAGGCCGCCGGGGAGGGTGGTCTTACGGACCGTACCGATGCCGTTCTCGCCCTTGATGAGGGTTTGGGTACGGGCGACGGCCCGCGCCTCCGAAGAGGTGCGGGCCGTCGCCGTGGAGCTACGAGACGTCACTGGTCGGTGTCGTCCTTCTTGTCGTCGTCGCCTTCGCCCTCGATCACGGGGATCAGGGAGAGCTTGCCGCGGGAGTCGATCTCGGCGATCTCGACCTGGACCTTCTGGCCCACACCGAGGACGTCCTCGACGTTCTCCACGCGCTTGCCGCCGGCGAGCTTGCGGATCTGCGAGATGTGCAGCAGACCGTCCTTGCCCGGGAGCAGCGACACGAACGCGCCGAAGGTCGTCGTCTTCACGACGGTGCCCAGGTAGCGCTCGCCGACCTCCGGCATGGTCGGGTTGGCGATGCCGTTGATCGTGGCGCGGGCGGCCTCGGCGGCCGGGCCGTCGGCGGCACCGATGTAGATGGTGCCGTCGTCCTCGATCGTGATCTCGGCGCCGGTGTCCTCCTGAATCTGGTTGATCATCTTGCCCTTGGGGCCGATGACCTCACCGATCTTGTCCACGGGGATCTTGACGGTGATGATCCGCGGGGCGTTCGGGGACATCTCGTCCGGCGTGTCGATCGCTTCCATCATCACGTCGAGGATGTGGAGGCGGGCGTCACGGGCCTGCTTGAGGGCCGCGGCCAGGACGGAGGCCGGGATGCCGTCCAGCTTGGTGTCGAGCTGGAGGGCGGTCACGAACTCCTTGGTGCCGGCGACCTTGAAGTCCATGTCGCCGAAGGCGTCCTCCGCACCGAGGATGTCGGTGAGGGCGACGTAGTGCGTCTGGCCGTCGATCTCCTGGGAGATCAGACCCATGGCGATACCGGCGACGGGGGCCTTCAGCGGCACACCGGCGTTCAGCAGCGACATGGTGGAGGCGCAGACCGAGCCCATGGACGTCGAGCCGTTGGAGCCGAGGGCCTCGGACACCTGACGGATCGCGTAGGGGAACTCCTCGCGGGTCGGCAGGACCGGCACGATCGCGCGCTCGGCGAGCGCGCCGTGGCCGATCTCGCGGCGCTTCGGGGAGCCCACGCGGCCCGTCTCACCGACGGAGTACGGCGGGAAGTTGTAGTTGTGCATGTAGCGCTTGCGGGTCACCGGGGAGAGGGTGTCCAGCTGCTGCTCCATGCGGAGCATGTTGAGGGTGGTGACGCCCAGGATCTGGGTCTCGCCACGCTCGAACAGCGCCGAGCCGTGCACACGCGGGATGGCCTCGACCTCGGCGGCGAGCGTACGGATGTCCGTGACGCCGCGGCCGTCGATGCGGACCTTGTCCTTGATGACGCGCTCGCGGACCAGCTTCTTGGTCAGCGCGCGGTACGCGGCGGAGATCTCCTTCTCGCGACCCTCGAACTGCGGGAGCAGCTTCTCGGCGGCGATCTCCTTGACGCGGTCCAGCTCGGCCTCGCGGTCCTGCTTGCCGGCGATGGTGAGCGCCTGGGCGAGCTCGCTCTTGACCGCGGCGGTCAGGGCCTCGAGGACGTCGTCCTCGTAGTCGAGGAAGATCGGGAACTCGGCGGTCGGCTTGGCGGCCTTCGCGGCGAGGTCCGACTGCGCCTTGCACAGGACCTTGATGAAGGGCTTCGCGGCGTCGAGGCCGGAGGCCACGACCTCCTCGGTCGGCGCCTCGGCGCCACCCTTGACCAGCTGGATGGTCTTGTCCGTGGCCTCGGCCTCGACCATCATGATCGCGACGTCGCCGTCCTCCAGGACGCGACCGGCGACGACCATGTCGAAGACGGCGTCCTCGAGCTCGGTGTGCGTCGGGAACGCGACCCACTGGCCGTTGATCAGCGCGACGCGGACGCCGCCGACCGGGCCGGAGAAGGGCAGACCGGCCAGCTGCGTGGACGCGGAGGCGGCGTTGATCGCCACGACGTCGTACAGGTGGTCGGGGTTGAGGGCCATGATCGTGGCGACGACCTGGATCTCGTTGCGCAGGCCCTTCTTGAAGGACGGGCGCAGCGGGCGGTCGATCAGACGACAGGTGAGGACGGCGTCCTCGGAGGGACGGCCCTCGCGGCGGAAGAAGCTGCCGGGGATCTTGCCGGCGGCGTACATCCGCTCCTCGACGTCCACCGTGAGGGGGAAGAAGTCGAGATTGTCCTTGGGCTTCTTGGAAGCACTGGTGGCCGACAGCACCATGGTGTCGTCGTCCAGGTACGCCACGGCGGAGCCGGCGGCCTGCTTGGCCAGGCGGCCCGTCTCGAAGCGGATGGTGCGGGTGCCGAAGGAACCGTTGTCGATAACGGCCTCGGCGTAGTGGGTCTCGTTCTCCACTAGCGTTTTCTCCTCGTCTTCGTCCCGTCCTGCCCGTGTGGCAGGGGGACGGTGGCGGAGAGGCGCTCCGTCTGGTGCGGGCCGGTCTTCGATCGAAGCACCCGGGATCTCATTCCCCGGGGGCCACTACCGAGGACCGGCGGCGGTGCGGTGCGCGTCTCCTCGTTCGTTGACGTGACGCTCCCTACCCGGCGGGTACGGAGTCATCACGCTGTGTCGTACGTGCTGTGTCCTGCGTATTGCGTTGTGCTACCACACTACAAAGCGTCGGTGACACTCCGCACGTACAGAGACGTACGGCAATGCTCACGGCAGCGGCACGTACAGCAAAAGGAGCGGCTCCCAAGAGGTGGGAACCGCTCCCTTCACGGCGTCTTACTTGGCGCCCGCCGCACCGCGGCGGATGCCCAGGCGGTCCACCAGCGCACGGAAGCGCTGGATGTCCTTCTTGGCCAGGTACTGCAGCAGCCGGCGGCGCTGACCGACCAGGATCAGCAGACCACGACGGGAGTGGTGGTCGTGCTTGTGGGTCTTGAGGTGCTCGGTCAGGTCCGAGATGCGGCGCGAGAGCATGGCGACCTGGACCTCGGGGGAGCCGGTGTCGCCCTCCTTCTGACCGAACTCGCTGATGATCTGCTTCTTCGTAGCGGCGTCGAGCGACACGCGTACTCCTCGTAGTCTCTGAGTAGCCACCGAGTGCCCCTGGTCCACATCTCAGGGGAGCTTCCGTTACTCGGGAGGCGGGGATCCGCTGGGCGCGGCCTCCAGAGCGATGGGCTCCGGGGGTGCGTACACAAACGGCCGTCACACAGCGTACCAGCCTGGCCGGATGCGTCTGTCCGGGTCTCCGAACCCGCCTGGTGACGCGGACGTGGCCACTAGGGTGACCGCACAGGTCATTCGTACGTGGGGAAGGGGCCGCTTGAACATGGCCGAGGCAGCGGACGCAGCGGGCGTAGCGGACAAGGACATCGCGGCGGAGACGGACGCCGACGTCAAGGCGCGCAAGGAGCGGGAGAAGGACGAGCTCTACGCCCTGGACATCTCCGACGTCGAATGGCACAGCGCGCCGGGCACGGAGGAACACGAGGAGCGGGTCGAGATCGCGTACCTGCCCGAGGGCGCGGTGGCCATGCGTTCGTCCCTCGACCCGGACACGGTCCTGCGGTACACGGAGGCGGAGTGGCGGGCCTTTGTGCTGGGGGCGCGGGACGGGGAGTTCGATCTGGAGCCGGCGCCGCACAACGGGGGGCTTGCGCCGCAGTAGGCGACGTGCTGAGGGACGAAGACGGGGAGGGCGGTCGGCTTGTGCGCCGACCGCCCACCCCCGTCTAGGGGCGGGGGTAAGCTGGTGATTGTACCGGGCGGTATCATATAAAAAAAAGAAGC
>NZ_JBHVST010000192.1:0-11314 GCF_042885015.1 Streptomyces sp. NPDC058086
GAGTTGCCTGCGCGTCACGATCGTCTTCCTACCGGATCCGCCTTCCAGGCGGATCCGGATCGGCAAGATTGATCACGACGTCACACAGGCCCTAGGGCCCTTTTGATGGCTCTTGGTCGGACATCATCTGGCCAGCTGACACCACGCGAAGTGACTCGTGAGGCGCTGACTGCCTCGTCGGGCTCGCCCGTAACCGCCCAGGGACAGTTTCAAGAGCCGTCAGATAATAGGGGGCTGCTGGCGCCACCGACCTCGTCCATGCTGCCGCCCGAGCGGCGACGCCGAGCAGGCGCCGCACGCCACGGCCGGCGTGCCGGAACGGCCCGTCACGTCAGGCTCGACGGGACGATTCCGTAGCGGCGCATCTTGCGGTACATCGTGGCGCGGGAGATCCCGAGGTCCTGCGCGGTCCGCTGGACGTTGGAGTTGCGGTCCATCAGCCCACGCAGAATGGCGTCGCGTTCCAGCGCCTCGATGGTGGTCAGGACCTTGTGCGAAGACGCCCGGCATTCCGGCGGTAGGTCCTCCACGTGGATCACGCGGCCGGAAGGCCGCCGTGCCAGGCCGCGGATCACCGACTCGAGTTGCCGGACGTTCTCCGGCCAGGGGCATCGCAGAAGCAGGGCCAGCGCATCTGGGGAGAACGTGCTCTCGCCGCTCGGCTGGTACTTGCGCAGGAACAACCGCGCCAAGTGCTCGATGTCCCCATAGCGATGGCGTATGGGCGGCACCTCCACGGTGGCACCGCAGAACTGGTCCGGCTGGTCGTCGGTGCTGACCATCGACGGCTGGCTGGTCATCACCAATTGCCCCGTGGCGGTGCCGTCCAGGTGCGTCAACAGGCTCCTCAGCCGCCGCAGTAGCTGGTCACCCAACAAGTGGACGTCGCGCAGGAGGAGCACCCTGGACGGCACGGCAAGCAGCTCTCCGATGTCGTGCAGCCAGCGCTCGGTGACGGCTGCCGAATCCGACGGCGGCGGTTCCGCCATTTCCAGCCGGCGTCCGGCGCCATGGGCTCGGTGCAGGGCCTCGACGAGCGTCCTCTTGCCGACGCCGACTTCGCCCAGGAGATGAAGCCACGTCCCGGCCATGAACGCCGCCTCGCTGTCGGCGACGGCGCGCAGCCACTGCGGGGACGAGCCGACCAGTCCCAGGACCGGCCGAGCAGGTGTGGCGGAAACCGCAGGGCCGGGCTGGGAGCGTCCGATCAGCCGGACTCGGAAGACGGCGCCCGCGTCGCTGTCCTCGCGCCGACAGCGACTGACCCTGAGTTCGGCTACCCGTCCCGAGGGCAGGGCGATGCTGCGGGTCCCCTCAAGCCGGGGATGGTCGGCGATCTCACGGGCGTGGTCGAGCAGCGCATAGTGATCCGGCCCGGTCACGGCGGCACTGAGCTGTTCGTTCATCATGACTACATCGCGGTTGAGAGCCAGCACGGGTCCCGGCCGCGCCGAGGAGCACGCCTCCATGTAGTCCTGGAAAAGAGCCCGCTCGCGCCGCGAGGTGATCGCCGCGATTTCGGCCTCGATCTGGGCCGCAACCGAGCGGGCGAAAGCCATCAGCATGCCGTCGGAGCCCTGACGGATGGTAGTGAGGTTGAAGGCTCCCAGCAGGGTGCGCCGGGTGGGATGCAGGATCGGTACGGCCGCGCAGTGGAAGTCCCGCAGCGCCTCGACGTAGTGCTCCATCCCGGCGATCATGACCGGGCGGCCGCTGGCCAGCGCGGTCCCGATGCCGTTGGTGCCCACGTAGCGCTCGGCGAACACATGGCCCGGGGCCAGGTGCACGCGGTTGAGGGTCGTCGTCAGCCCCTCGTGAGAGACCTTCCGGGAGAGGACCACGCCGTTGCGGTCTGTGATCATCGTGGAGACCGGGTCGTCGGCGAGTTGCTCGTGCAGCCTGGCCAGGATCGGCAGCGCCGCCCTGGCGAGGGGGCTGTCCAGATTGGGGTTGTCCAGGTACGGAGCGTCGAGGCTGCCCGGCTTCACCTCGTATTCCATAGAGCGATGCCATGAGGCGACCACGAGCGGCCGTGCGCTTGGCTCCTTAGTGACTTCCAGGTAGAGCTCTTTGGCTGCTCTCAGTGAGCTTCCGGGTTGTTGGCGGGGCATTAACACTCCCGTACGGCGCGCGTCACAATCCCTCGGTGCAGTGATTGGACCAGCTCGACGGCGTGACGCCTACGGCATGTATCACATTGAGACATTCGCGGACGGATTCTGAGACATCGACCTGCGATCGGTGACCTGTGTAATCGGCGCACCACCCACCCGCCGACTCGCAGGGAGCCGCTATGAAAGCCGTGCAGGTCATCGAGTACGACGAGCCGCCCGTGTTCGTGGACGTGCCGGACCCGCAGATCACCCGTCCGCTGGATGTGATCGTGAAGATCGGGGGCGCCGGTGTCTGCCGGACCGATCTGCACATCCTCGAAGGACAGTGGAAGGAAAGGAGCGGGGTCGCCCTTCCGTACACGATCGGTCACGAGAACGCTGGTTGGGTCGCGGAGGTCGGGCAGGCCGTCACCAACGTCAAGGTCGGTGACCCGGTCATCCTGCACCCGCTGGTGACCTGCGGTCTGTGCCGCGCCTGCCGGGCCGGCGACGACGTGCACTGCATGAACTCGACCTTCCCCGGGATCGACACCGACGGGGGCTACGCCGAGTACCTGAAGACCACCGCCCGCTCGGTCGTGCCTCTCGACCCGTCCCTCGAGCCGGCCTCGGTGGCGGCCCTGGCCGACGCCGGGCTCACGGCGTACCACGCCGTCGCCAAGGCGGCCCGGGTGCTGCGGCCCGGTGACAAGGCCGTGGTCATCGGCGCCGGCGGACTCGGACACATTGGCATCCAGGTCCTGCGGGCCCTGTCGCCGGTCGAGATGATCGTCATCGACCGCAGCCCCGAGGCCCTCGCGCTGGCCAAGGAGCTCGGCGCCGACCACACGCTCGTCGCGGACGGCAGCGAAGCCGACCGCCTACGGGACCTCACCGCGGGGCACGGGGCGGAGGCCGTCCTGGACTTCGTCGGTGAGGGCGGCGCCGTCGAGACGGGCATGGCCTGCCTGCGCCGCAACGGCAACTACTACGTCATCGGCTACGGCGGCCACCTCCACGTGCCGACGATCGAAGTCATCTCCACGGAGATCAACTTCATCGGCAACCTCGTCGGGTCCTACAACGACCTCTCCGAGCTGATGGTCCTGGCGGCCCAGGGCAAGGTCAGCCTGCACACCCAGCGCTACCCCCTCGCGTCCTTCCAGGACGCCCTCGCCGACCTGGCCGCCGGTGCCGTACGCGGCCGAGCGATCTTGATCCCCTGACACGCCCAAGGAGCACTTCCATGCGCACGAGACCCTACAAGCGGTTCGCCGCCGTCGCGGCCGTCGCGGCCCTGACCGCCACCGCGTGCACCGCCGCCCAGGACCAGGCACAGCAAAAGCCGAAGGAGAAGGCCCCGCTCTTCAGGCTCAACTCGGAGATCAGCTACAAGAAGTACGGCAAGGACTACCCGGACACCAAGGTGGAGGACTTCCCGGGGCCGTGCAGCTATGAGGCGATCAGCCGGAAGGACTACTCCGGGCAGACGCTGAAGATCATCAGCCATGCCGTCCCGGTCATCGGCGAGCCGACCCAGCTGCACGCCAAGCAGTTCGAGGACATCACCGGCGGGAAGGTCGAGGTGGTCAACGTCCCCTTCGGCGAGCTGCATCAGAAGATCCTCACGCCCCTCCAGGCAGGCCAGCCCGCCTACGACGTGATGTTCTACCCCTCGCTGTGGATCGGCGACATGGCCCCGTACCTCGCGCCGGTGCCGAAGAAGTATCTGGACACTCCCGGCATGAAGGACGTCACGGGTACCTATAAGAACGTGGCGACTTGGAACGGAAAGGTCGTGCAGTACCCCATGGACGGGGACCGGCACTACCTCAAGGTCCGCAGCGACGTGCTGAACGACCCCAAGCAGCAGGCGGCCTACAAGGCGGCCACGGGCAAGGAGCTGAGAGTTCCGAAAACCTGGGCCGAATACCAGGACGTCGCCAAGTTCTTCACCGGCAAGGACTTCGATGGCGACGGCAAGCGCAACTACGGCAGTGCCGAGGTGACCAAGCGCGACGATCTGACCTTCTCCGCGTTCATCAGCCGTGCAGCGCCGTACGTGAAGAACCCGGACGTCAAGGGCGGTGTCTTCTTCGACCTTGAGACCATGAAGCCGCTGATCAACACGCCCGGCTTCGTCCGCGCCCTGGACGACATGGTGAAGGCCAAGTCGACCTGGGCACCCGGTGGCGCCAACTTCGGCCTGGGAGACGAGATCTTCTCCTTCGGAGGCGGCCAGACGCTGATGTCGTACTCGTGGGACGACGCCTTCATCCAGGCCCAGCAGCCGGACAGCAGGATCCGCAACAAGGTGCAGGCGGCGCCACTGCCCGGATCCAGCGAGGTCTACAACCGCACCACCAAGTCGTGGGACACGAAGGCGAACCAGGCTCCCTACTTCACCTGGGGCTGGACTTCGGCGGTGGCCAAGGCCTCGCGCCACCAGGAGATGGCCTTTGACTACCTGTGCTTCTTCAGCAACGAGGCCAACACCGCCCTCGACCTGACCATCGGCCGGTTCGGCGTCAACCCCTACCGCTACTCCCACTTCGACCCGAACTTCTGGGAGAGGCTGGGCTGGGACCCGAAGGTAGCCAAGTCGTACGTGAAGACGCTCTCCGGCATGGAGGAGAGCCGCAACCGCGTCTTCGACCTGCGCGTTCCCGGTGTCAACCAGTACATGTCCGCGCTGGCCAACGGTGTCGCCACGGCTCTGGCCGGACAGAGCTCCCCCCAGCAGGCGCTGGACGGCGTGGCCAAGGAATGGTCCAAGATCACCGGCCAGATCGGCAAGGACAAGGTCCAGAGCGCCTATCGCAACGTGGTCGCGCTCGAGGACAACTCGATCCGACCGTAGGACGCCCCGGGTGGCCGGACCGGACCGGCCGGCCACCCGGGGGCGCCCGCCCCCTTCCGCAAGGAGAACCATGGACGGCCTGCGCCGGCACAAGAGCATGTTCCTGCTGCCGGGACTGCTCACGCTCTTTCTGATCATCATTTTCCCGCTTCTGTTCACCATCCGGGTCAGCTTCTCCGGCTGGAACGTCAGCAACCCTCAGATGGACTTCATCGGAGGCGCCAACTACACCGCGATGCTGGACGACAGCCGCTTCTGGGCCTCCATCACCCGGCTGATCCTGCTGGCAGGCGGCACGGTCCTGATCCAGTACGCCATCGGGTTCGGTATGGCCCTGCTGGTCTGGCGCGAGGCACGCGGCCGCAGATTCTGGCGGGTGCTGTTCCTCGTCCCCATGATGACTACGCCCGTGGTGATGGCCGCCATCTGGCAGACGATCTTCCATGAGTCGCTGGGGCCGGCGAACGATCTGCTGGGGATGCTGGGTCTGACGAAAGTTCCCTGGCTCACCGAGTCCGGTCCGGCGCTGGTCGCGCTGATGACCGTCGAGGTCTGGCAGTGGACCCCCTTCATGTTCCTGTTGCTGCTGGCCGGCCTGCTCAGCCTTCCCAAGGAACCGTTCATGGCCGCCGCGATCGACGGCGCCGGCACCTGGCGCACCTTCTGGAAGGTGACCTTCCCGCTGATGGCGCCGGTCTCGGTCGCGGCGGTCATCATCCGGCTGATCGAGGCGTCCAAGCTCTCCGACAGCGTCTATGTACTGACGTCCGGCGGGCCGGGCTCCTCCACGGAGACCCCGGGTTACTACCTCTACATCCAGGGGCTCCGCGATCAGCAGACCGGCTACGGCGGGGCGATGTCCCTGACCTACCTCGTCCTGATGATCGTCACGCTCACGGTCATCGCCGCCCTGCTCACCAGGGCCTTCAAGCTGAAGGGGGACTCATGAGGTCGCGCCTTTATCCCGTATTCAAGTACACCGTGATCGCCCTGTGGGCCTGCTTCGTCGCGGGACCGTTCTTCTGGGCGATGACGACCAGCTTCAAGAACGCCAACGCCGTCCAGGGCGGTCCCACCTACATCCCCTGGGTGCAGTACAAGCCCACCCTCACCGGCTGGCGCAACATCTTCGGCGGAGCCGGCGGTATCGATGTGATCGATCCCTTCGTCAACAGCGCGATCATCACCATCGCCGCGTCCGCCATCAGCCTGGCCCTGGGGTCCCTGGCCGCCTACGCGCTGTCCCGGTACCGGTTCAAGCTGGGCTTCATCAAGAACAGCGACATCGTCTTCTTCTTCGTCTCCCAACGGATCATGCCCCCCGTCGTCCTGGTGATCCCCTTCTTCTACCTCCTGCAGTGGGGTGGCCTCCTGGACAGCATCCCGGGCCTGGTCATCGTGACGGTCGCGCTGCTGCTGCCCATCGCGGTCTGGGTGATGGTGGACTTCTTCAACGGCATCCCCCGGGAGATCGACGAGATGGCGATGCTTGACGGCTGCCCCCCGTTCCAGACCTTCGTACGGGCGATCCTGCCGAACTCCCTGCCCGGGCTGACCGTGGCGGCGATGTTCTGCGCCGTGTTCGGCTGGAACGACTTCTTCTTCGCCTTCCGGCTGACCTTCACCGAGGTCCAGACCCTGCCCCAGGCGGTCGTCGCCCTCAACTCCTCCATTCCACCATGGTGGACGCTGTCCGCCGCCGCGCTCTTCGGCGTGGCACCTCTGATCCTGCTCGCCCTCTGGGTGGAGCGCCTACTGTCCAAGGGGAACCTGTCGGGAGCCGTCCGATGAACCTCAGCGCCACTGATCTGTGCCTGACCGTCGACGGCGTCGACCACCTCAAGAACGTGACCGCCACCTTCCAGCCGGGACGGCTCCACACCGTCATCGGCCGGACGATGGCCGGGAAGACGACGCTGCTGCGGGCCCTGGCCGGCCTGCAGAAAGTGGACTCCGGCTCGCTGACCCGGGCGGGAACCGACTTCCTGAAGACGCCGGTGTGGCGGCGCGACACCGCCATGGTCTACCAGCAGTTCATCAACTACCCGCATCTCAATGTGTACAACAACGTGGCCTTCCCGCTGAAGCGGGCCGGGCTGTCACGAGACGAGATCCAGCGACGGGTCCGCCAGAGCCTGGCGAGCGTGGGGCTTGCGGACTTCGAGAAGCGCAAGCCCTCCCAGCTCTCCGGCGGCCAGCAGCAGCGCGTTGCGATGGCTCGCGCCCTGGCACGCGGTACCGGCATCCTCCTGCTCGACGAGCCACTGGCGAACCTGGACTACAAGTTGCGCGAACAGCTGCGCGACGAGTTCAAGGCCCTCTTCTCGGACCAGGGCGACACGATCGTCATCTACACGACCACCGAACCCGCCGAGGCGATGATGCTCGGGGACGTGGTCCTGGTCATGCACGAGGGGCGGATCCTCCAGACCGGCACCCCGCAGGAGGTCTTCGAACGCCCGGCGACCACCACGGTGGCGTCCATCATCAACGACCCGCCCATGAACATCTTCGCGGGCCGGATCGAGGGCGGCCAGGTCACGGTGGCCGGCTTCCAGGCCACGCACGTCTCCGCGCACCTCGCTGACCTGCCCGACGGTGCCTACCAGTTCGGCCTGCGCGCCACCGACGTCACCTTGGCTTCCAGCGGGGTCGAGGGCGAGGTCACCTTCGTCGAGATCTCCGGCTCCGAGACCTTCGTCCATGTGGTCGTCGGTGAGACCCCCTTCGTCGTGCAGATCGAGGGCATCCACGACGTCGCCCTCGGCGACCTGGTCAAACTTCGGCTCCGTCCCGACCGGCTGTTCGCCTTCGACGAGCAGGGGACGCTCGTGCGAACACCTTCATACGATCTCGCTTCAGTGGAAGGGCACTGATATGGCGCAGTTGGACATCGTCGACGTCGGGCACGCGTACGCGCCGGGTGCCGAGGAGGAACGGTGGGCTCTCAAGCCGCTGAAGCTGACCTTCGAGTCCGGCAAGACCTATGCGCTGGTCGGACCCTCGGGCTGCGGCAAGACGACGCTGCTGAACATCCTGTCCGGCCTGGTCAGACCATCCCGGGGACAGGTGCTGTTCGACGGCGTCGACGTCACCGCCCTGCCCACGAAGGCGCGCAACATCGCCCAGGTCTTCCAGTTCCCCGTCATCTACAAGTCGATGACGGTCTACGAGAACCTCGCCTTCCCGCTGCAGTGCCGGCGCTGGGACAAGGCGAGGATCGACGCCAAGGTCCGGCAGGTTGCCGAGGCCCTGGACCTGCACGACCGGCTTAGGCAGCCCGCTCGCGGGCTCACCGCCGACGACAAGCAGCTGATCTCACTCGGCCGCGGCCTGGTCCGTGACGACGTGGCGGCCGTCCTGATGGACGAGCCGCTCACCGTGATCGACCCGCAGCTGAAGCACTCGCTGCGGCGCAAGATCCGTGAGATCACCGAGCAGTTCCAGCCCACGGTGATCTATGTGACCCACGACCAGTACGAGGCGATGAGCTTCGCGCAGGAATTGCTGGTCATGAAGGATGGCCGCGCCGTGCAGCAGGGCACCCCTGAGCAGCTCTTCGAGGCGCCCTCCTCCACCTACGTCGGCTACTTCATCGGCTCACCGGCGATGAACTTCCTGACCGTGGACCGCAACGACGGGCACTTCGCGCTGGGCGGCCGGACGCTGTCCGCTGCCTGGGACATCCCCCGGAGCACGACCGAGGTCCAAGTCGGCGTCCGGCCCGAATACGTCAAGGTCGTCACGGACCCCGGCCCCAACACCTTCCCCGGCCGGCTGCGGAGCGTCAGCGACCACGGTGCGCAGCGCATGCTCGAGGTCGAGGTCGCCGGGCAGCTCGTCAGGTCCAAGACGCCGCGGGAGCAGGGAGTTCCGGCGGGCGAGGAGGTCTTGGTGCATCTGCCGCGCGCCAAGGTCCTTCCGTACGCCGGCGGTCAGTTGGTACTCCAGTCGTAACGATCCGTCGGGCATGCCCGCGCCACCTACCCGCTCCACCGCAGCGGGCCGCCCATCAGGGGCCCGCCGCGGCGCGCGGGGCGCCGCAGCCGTGCGGCGGAATGCCGCGACGCGTCCGCTGTCGTGGGGTCGGCGAGCCGGCGACAGCAGACCGAGGTCGTACCATCCGCCGTACGCAGCGCCCGTTTGATGCGGAACGCACAGACATCAGCGAAGGAATCCCGTGATCTTCATTACCGCCAAGTTCCGAGTCCGTCCCGAGCACGCAGACCGCTGGCCCGAGATCACCGCCGACTTCACCCGGGCCACGCGCGCCGAGCCCGGCTGCCTGTGGTTCGACTGGTCGCGCAGCGTGGCGGACCCGACGGAGTACGTCCTGGTCGAGGCCTTCCGCGACGACGATGCCGGCGCCAAGCATGTGCAGACCGCGCACTTCAAGGCTGCGCAGCAGACGCTGCCGCCCCATCTGGCCGAGACGCCGCGCATCGTGAACGCGACCGTTGCTCAGGATGACTGGTCGCTCCTTGGGGAGATGGCCGTCCCCGGACAGGAGTAGCTCCCTGTCCGGACGCGCGTCAGCGCGCAGCAGTTGAGCTCAACGCGGTCGAACATGTCGCGTGCCGCGTCGATGCCGCCCAGTACGGAGGCGATCCCCAAGCGGCTGTCCGCGATGCCGTGCAGTGTCTCGTCGGAGAAGTAGTGCAGCGACACCTTGATCTTGTCGAGCGGCGCGTGCCGCAGCCAGGAGCGGTTGGCTCGTACACGGGTGCCGTTGGTGATCAGCGTGTAGGAGCCGTTCGGGCTCCCGAGGGCGCTGGCTGCGGTCGCGGCGCGTCAGCGGAGGCGGAGTGTCGGCCTCGTTGTGGCAGAACCAGCACGCCTAGCAGGCACCGACCTGACCCTCGACCATCCATTGTCACCTTGACGAGCCGAAGTCAGTAACGGAGCCCTACTAGCCTCCCCATTTCGCTTCGAGTGGTTGAGCTGGGGTGATGGCGGAGGACTGGTGCTGTCGGCACCTGGTCGTTGAGTGGGCATGGCTTGAGCCCGACGCTCGGGCCGGGGTCTCCAATGGGTTCCTCGGTGGTGGGCGGGCAGGGACAGCGCCGCAGGTCAGGCGGCCGGTCGCGGTAGCGCCGTGAGGCGGGCGAAGGCGTTGATGAGTTCGTGCCGCCAGGGCTAGGTCGCGGCGATCCGCAGGCGAAGGCGGCGACCGCCGCGAGTGATGCGGGCGGCTGCGTGCAGCAGCCGGTAGCGCAGCTTCTTTGGCTCGGCGGTGGCTAATTCTCCTTCCAGCAGCAGGGTCTGGGTCCAGGCGAGCAGGTCGGTGGCGGCCAGGGACAGCTCCAGCCACGCTTGGTTGAGGGTGAAGTGGCGGGAAAGGAAGCGGCCGAAGCCGGTGGTCTTTCCGCAGCGGATGCGGTCCTCGACGCGTGCGTGCGCGCGGTGACAGACCTCCAGGTGCTGCAGCGAGCCTTCACCGTAGGGGGTGTCGGTCAGGAAGACCTGGTGGCGCATGCCCTCGTCGAGGTCGAACACGGACAGTTGGGCGCCGGGGTGCGGGTGTTCGCGGCGGACGATGATCCTGGTGCCGTCGGGGTAGCCGTCCAGGTCGACCATGCCGGTCAGCTCGGCGACCTCGGCACCAACGCGCAGGGTGCCGTCCTGCTCCAGCGCGGGGTGCCAGACCTCATCGGGCAGGGCGCGGATCGCGCGGCGGACCGGCTCGGTGACGGGATGTCCGACCGAGAAGGACGTGTGGACGCGCAGGGCCCGCAGGTGAGCCAGGAACGCTTGGCTCCTCCGGCGCTGTCGGTGCGGACGAGGATGGGGGTGCCGCGGCGGCGGTCGTCGGGGATCTGGGCGAGTGCCGCATCGAGGACGGTGATGTGGTCGGCGGCGGTGTTGGCGCCGGCGTTGCCTGGCCGCAGCAGTCCGGCCAGGGCTTCGCCGGTGTTGTCCAGGAAGCACAACAGCGGGTGATAGCCGAAGCCCCGCTTGTAGGTGGCTGCGGCCTGCTCTTTCTCGGAGTGGCAGGTGACCAGGGTGGCGTCGATGTCAATGACCAGCCCGGGCAGGTCCCGCCCGCTGGCCTGGGCCGCGGGTATGCCGCTGTCCGTCTCAGCGGCCTGCAGCCAGGCGACCTCGCGCGCTGCAGCTCGGGCCGTGCGCAGTGCTGCCAGTGCCATGTGGTCGATGCCGGCCAGGAGGCGCCAGGCGGTCGGGGTGGAGGCCACCGGGCCGAAGACCTCGGCCTGGTCGCGCAGTAGGGCCAAGTCGGCGATGGCTTCGCCGCCGTCGGCGAGCATCGGGCGCCGCTGACCGAGAGGCCGTACCGGGCGGCGAGCGCCGCGAGGTCTTCGTCGGCCGTGGCCGGCGTCGGGGGCGGTGTGTCGAGCACCCG
>NZ_JBHVST010000193.1:0-11230 GCF_042885015.1 Streptomyces sp. NPDC058086
GCGACCCGCTACGACAAGACCGCCGAGTCCTACCAAGCAGCCGTCACCCTCGCATCGCTGTTGATGTGGGCGTGACATTTGAAGACAACTCCTAGCGGAGCTGGGCATCGAATGGACGTAGAGCCGGACATCGAGGGGCCAGCCGGAACTTCCCGCGGCTGGCCCCTTCGCCGCACCGTGCACGGCATGGACATCGGCAATCGGCTCGAACGGCAGCGCGAAGACGCAGTGTGGCAGGGGCTGAAGCCCGGGCAGCTGCCGCTGGAAGGGGACAGTTCAATGCCCCTGCCAGGCGGGCCGCTGGAGACTGGAAAGTCGATGCGGTTCGGGAGAACCCGCATCGTCCCGGGGGAACGGAGGCGTGGAACCGGTGAGGAGCCAGGTATTGTGACTGCGATGGCGTTCAGTCCCGACGGGCGCACCCTGGCCACCGGCAGCGAGGACAAGACGGCCCGGCTGTGGGATTTGGCAACCGGCCGCACCAGCGCCACCCTCACCGGCCACGGATCCACCGTGTACGCGGTGGCGTTCAGCCCAGACGGGCGCACCCTCGCCACCGGCAGCATCGACAGTACGGTCTGGCTTTGGGATACGGCGATCGGCCGCATCCGCACCACTCTCACCAGCGAGGGATACTTCGTGGACGCGCTGGCGTTCAGCCCAGACGGGCGCACCCTGGCCACGGGCAGCGCCGACCGTAAGGTCCGGCTGTGGGACACGAAGCTGCCTGACCAAACTGCCGCGATCAGAGAGATCTGCAAGGCCATCGGCCGGAACCTCACTGCCGAAGAACGAACAGCGTACTTTGCAGGCCAGTCACCTCATACGGTGTGCCCTTCCTGAGCCACCGCCGCCCCTCTCCCGAACCCCGGCTGACCACTGGCCGCACTGCCCGGTTAGCTCGCTTGCCCGGCGCTTGGCTCTTCCTCGGTTTGGCAGTCAGCTGGATCCAGCAGCTGGCTCGCGCGGGAAGTCCGAGGCTGAGGGCATCGCACATCTGCGTCTGCACGAGCTGGACCATGTCGGTGGTGACGGGTTCGAAGTCGCCGACCGTCGGCCGGTCGGCGCTGCCGTTCAGCTCGTGGGTGGGGGTGGCCAGCGGGATGATCTCGCCTGGCTGCCGTCCTCGGATGAGGAGGTCGTGGATCCGGGCGCCGTCGGGCTGCTGGACCTGGGGATGGAGCAGGGTGTCGGCAGTCACCACGGTGGTGTTGATCTCCCGGGTTCCGAGGCTGGGGTAGTACGGCTCGTGAGCGAAGAGCAGGTACACGTCCGCGGTGCGGACGGCGTGGTCGGGTTCGGGCTGGGTCATGGGGTGGTGTCCCTTCAGCGGTGAAGTGCCGTGCGTGTCATGAGGCGTTGGCCGTGTCTTCTGCTCGGAGGCGGGCGGGTAGGGGCCCAACGGCCGCTCTCGCGTATGGCCCGTGTCGGCTGGGCCGTCTTCGGTGGGGGTGCGCTTCAGGGACTGGGCGACCTGGTCGACGAGCTGGGCCATCAGCCGCTCGCGGGCGATAAGTTCGGCCGAGGCTGAGCGGGTGTCCTGGGTCTGGAGCAGGCCAGGCGGCGTCCCACAGCGTGTGCCGGCCGATCTCGGCCGAGCGGTGCAGTTCGTAGCGGTCGCTGCCGGCGGCGGCCTGAACGAGGGAGGTATAGACGGCCGATACCATTGCTCACCGCTGCGGCTGATGTATGCCGTTGATCACCAGGGGGAGCTGTGGTGTCCAGCCGTATTCTGCCGGTGCAGCAGGGCGATCCGGTGCACGTAGGCCCCTACCGCGTGGTGGGGCGGCTCGGGGCAGGCGGCATGGGCACGGTGTACGCCGCACTCGGTGCTGCCGGCGAGCGGATGGCTGTCAAGGTCGTGCACCCGGCGCAGGCTGCAGACGAGGAATTCCGCGCCCGCTTCCGGCGGGAGGTACAGCTCTCCCGGCGGGTGGCGGGCCCATGCCTGGTCCCGGTCCGCGATGCCGACATCGACGGCCCCGCCCCATGGCTGGCCACCCCCTTCATCCCCGGCCCAACCCTGGACCGGCATGTGACCACCAGCGGTCCCCTGGTCGGGGCTCGTCTGTACGCGATGGCGGCCGGCACCGCAGCCGCACTCACCGCGATACACGACGCCGGCATCGTCCACCGGGACGTCAAACCACAAAACGTCATCCTGGCCCCCTCCGGGCCGCAGATGCTGGACTTCGGCATCGCCCACGCCCTGGACGGCACCTCCGTGACCCGCACCGGAGTGATGACGGGCACGCCGGGCTGGATCAGCCCCGAGCACTACCAAACGGGCGCAGTGGGCCCGGAAGGAGACGTGTTCGCCTGGAGTGCCCTCACCGCCTACGCCGCAACCGGCCGTCTACCCTTCGGCACCGGCGCTCCCGACGTGGTGGCCTTCCGCGTCATATCAGCCGATGCCGACCTGGACGGCCTACCAGCCGACCTTCGTCCCCTGGTCGAACAGGCTTTGTCCAAGGAGCCGTCCGACCGGCCGACTGCGGCCGAACTCGCACGGATCTGCACCGAGTTGATGGCGGCGAAGGCAACAGCCGTCCTCTCCCCCACCGGTCAGCAGCCGCCCACGCTATCCGATCTCGTCAGCCTGCACTGGGACCTGCCGCCCCAAGACGATCCCACCTGGCCTGCCCCGCCCCGCCGCCCCAGCCGCGCCCGGCTGTATCTGGCAGTCGGCGCAGCGGCTGCTGTCCTCGGCAGCCTTGGCGGTGCCGTGGCCGCCTCCCAGTCCTCAGGCACCGCCCAGAACCACGCCTCCGCCTCGAGCAGCTGGCCCCCGACCGTAGACAGTGCACCCACCGCTGCCCCCCGGCACTCCCCCAGCCGCACCGGCACCCCCGCGGCATCCTCCTCCGCCATACCGCTCGCGTCGCCGGCCCCGCAGCGTGCGATCGCTCCCTCCCCCGCCTACACCCGCAGCGACAGCGCCCAGCCCACCGTCGACGAATGGGGCGCCGCCCGGGTGCCCGCGACCCCAGCGGAGAAAGCCGCCGCCCAGCGACTGGTCAACGACACAGCCTCATTCTTCAAAGGACAGCAGTACATGAGCGGCGACGTAGTCATCACCTTCAACCCTCAAGCACAGACCATGTTCGTCACCTTCGGGCCTGGCACCTTTCCCGAAGGACAGGACTACCACGACGACGCGAACTGGACAGACGACGTCCGTAGCCTGATGTTCGCCAGCTGCTCCGAAGCGCAACAGGACTTCGGCCAGGACACCGCCTGGCCCTACGGCCGCGCCGTCGTCGTCTACCGGGAATCCATGGCCACCCCCCTCATCGCCGACTTCCGTGAAGTCACCCACATCGACAGCTGCCGCGTATGACCGCGCCCCGCCAAATACCCCGTCCTTCAGCTGGCTACGTCTGTTTTGTTGAGCTCAGGCCCAATTCGGGGCCTCGAAGCGTCGCTGCACCGTCCAGGGATTGGACCAGGAGATGAAGCCAGCAGACTGGATCACCCTCGCTGCTGTTTTCATCGCCCTGCTGACACTGATCACCAGCTCAGCCAGCGCCGCACGCGCGCGTCAAGACGATCGAAGACGCCTATATTGCACGGTATTGGCAGATCCTGGACCAATTCCCCACTGAAGCACTCGTCGGCATACAGGGCAGCGCACCCCTGACAGAGGACGACCAAAGAGCCATACGCCTCTACCTGAGACTGTGCGAGGACGAACTCGAACTGCGCCAGCTTGGCTGGGTCGGTCGCAATACCTGGCAGCAATGGCGCCCCGGTATCGAGACCCAGCTCAAGCAGTGGCCGGTCGCCGAGGAATGGAACCCCATCCGCGACGGCCAACGCGCACCCCACCAATTCGAACTACTCCGCCAGCTCGCCACCACGCCGCACTACGACCCCTACCAGCCCACATCTCTCGGCCGCATCGCCCGCATCTGGCGCCAGCTATAGAATCCACGCCCGCGCCCTTCCGTTCCGCACGCCACCACGTCGTAAGGGAGGGCCAAGGCCATCCTGTCCGCACTGCGCACAGGTCTCCGCTGGTTCCCGGTCCTTCCGCGCGGTGTGGGAAACGCCGTCGCCGCGCCCGACTGGGCGGCTCCAGCTCTGTGGCTCCACGGCGACCTGCATCCGGTCAACATCCTCGCCGCCTCCTGGGTGCTCCTGCCGGACGGCGCCGCTGACCTCTTCTACGGCGCCTACCAGCCGACCCCAGACGCCGCACCGCGATGCCTCACCGCAACGGCCCGCTGAACGGCCTTGCCTTGCCGCCATGCTGGGCCTCCCACGTTCGAAGTCGTCGGCGGGGTACCCCTTTCCGGCCCTTGTGGACAGCGAAGTCTCGTGGCCGCCGTTCCGGCACGTCACCAGGCGAAGTCTTCGAAGACCGCATTCGTCTCGTGCCGACCGTCAGGTCGTAGGCCCTGAAGGTACAGGTCGCGTCGTAAAGTCCTCAGATTCCCGTTCGGCGCCGGGAGCCCCAGCCGCCGGTTGAGCAGTCCAGCCATCGGCCCGCAGTCTTCAGCAGCAGGAGCGGCGCCCCGCCCCGCACGATCCCCTCGTCCGCCGCATCTCCAGGGCCCTGCATGAGGTCGCACACCAGCTGCTCAGGGCACGCCCAGACCGAGACTTCTCGGAGCTGATCTCCCGCGGGGGATCTGCCGTCGCGCTGCGCGTCACCCGTCGGGCAAGCCACGTATCCCACCTGCTCAGGCCCTCCCGGAAGATGACCCACCACCCCGGCGACCCGGGCAGCCTCCGACACCGGATTCGCCGGCCTGCCCCCCGCGCCGCAGGCCTCGGCGCGCGGCCTTCTGATCCTCGTCCGCCGAAGGGCGACGGCGGGCAACATCGCAGAGTTCATGGACCGCCCGAACAACCGGGATGCACGCCCTGATGAACTCCGCCAGTACCTTCGGGATGCGCTTCGCTGCACCCAGTACGGCGACGGCAGCGCCGATCACGGCAAGAATGGTGATCGCGGTCACCGGAACCTCCCTGTCGGAGTACGGGCCGCGAGCGCGGTCCTGAATCCAGACTCAAGGTCCTCTCTCTGGGGTGGACGAGCGGCGACATCGCCAGACAACTCCCGTCCTTGACAAGGTAAATCTCCCCCAGCCGCGTCCCCCGCGGGGACAATGGGCGACAACCGACGACAACGCTCGCCATACACCAACGGCGCCAGGAGGCGAAATGGCACCCCGGGAGGTCGCCTGGCCCACTCTCTTGCCCGGGGCACTGAAGGATCTCAACGACGCCGTCCGCCGCCTGTACATGGATGCCGACCGTCCCAGCCTTCGGGAGATCGCCACCGCCGTAGAAACCATCGCTGACGAAAGCCCGAAATCAGCGCCTGCCACGACCTCGCGAACGACCGTGCACGAATGTCTGACCACCGCGGAATTGCCGCCGCGTCTGGTTCTGATATCGGTCGTGACCGCTCTGGCCTGGATGGCGCACACGGACCCGGAGCAGCGTGAGGTTCGTCTGAGCGAGATCGTGAGGTTGTGGCAGAACGCCGCCCGCGCTCCGCTGCGTGGCCGTCGGGTCGCCTCTTTCAGCGGTGTGGAATTGGGGCTCCACCGTCCCATCGAGCCGGAGCATGCGGATGCCGACGTGGCAGCCGACGGCATCCCTTCCTACGTACCACGTGCTCATGACGCGGAACTGCGGGCGCGCATCCGCGCTGCAGCACACGCCGCCCAGCCCATCTTGATCATCATTCGGGGGCAGCCGGCGACGGGCAAGACGCGCAGTGCCTATGAGGCGGTTCGGCAAGAACTACCAGAGTGGCGTCTCCTTCGTCCCAGCACCGCACAGTCGCTCATGGACACCTGGAACCACGGCCAGGTCAGCGAGCACACACTCGTCTGGCTCAACGACCTGCACGTCCACCTGCAGGACCCTCAAGGTCAGCGCGCTGCAGCCCTGCTGTTCGAAGCCCTCGGCCACCAGGGCGGTCCGGCCATCTTCCTGGGAACGCTCTGGCCTGATACATGGAACGCACTCACTGCCCCCGAGCCGGACCGCGCTGAAGCCCCCGACCGCGCCTATCACTCCCGGCGGCTACTGACCGTCAGCGACCCAGTCGAGGTACCGGACAGTTTCAATCCTGCCGAGCGCGAGGTGGCCGTATCGATGGCGGCCCAGGATCCGTGGTGGTCCACGGTGTTCAGCCAAGTCCCGGTCGCCGACCAGCTCGCCCAGCACATCGCGGGTGCTCCTGCCGCGCTCGACCGATTCCTGCACCCGCCGAGCCCGTACTGCCGGGCGGTCCTCGCAGCGGCAGCCGACGCCGCTCGCCTCGGCGTTCGGGGTCTACTCACCCGGAATTTCCTCAAGGCAGCCAGTACCGGCTACCTCCATGGCCGAGAAGCCGTCGATCCGCCGAAGCGCTGGTTCACCGAGGCACTCCGCGATGCTTGCCAACTGCTTAACGGAGCCGCCTCGGCGCTGGAGCCACATCGCGTCAGGCCCGGTGTGGGCAAGGCCGACGGATACCGTCTCACCGACTACCTTTACGTACGGGCACGCGACCTCCGAACACGAGAAGCCATACCCGGCTCATGGTGGGAAGCGGCGATCAGGCACTTGGCCCGCGCCGACGACTGTCTCGACGTCGCCCGCGGAGCTCACGCCCGCGGCCTGCTCGGTATCGAAGCCGCCCTGCTGACCCCGTCGCCGTCGTCAGGGTGGAGCACCACGGAGGTGGACAACGCTCTACACCAGCTCGCCTGGCGACTGCGCGAGGCCGGACGAACGGCTGAAGCCCTGCCGTTCTACCTCGGTCGGCTCGACGAAGCCAATGACCACAGCATGATGGACATCGGCACGTGCTATGCCGAACTGGGAGATGTCGACCAAGCCGTCCATTGGTACGTGCGCGCCTCCGAACGTGGCTACGACCGCCCCTTCTATGCGGCCTTCCACACCTTGCGGGAGGCAGAGCGTCTTGAAGACGCAGAGAAGCTGCTGCGCTCAGCGCCCGAACGCGGCTTCTGGATTCCCTCACGGTTCCTCGCCAACCTCTGTGAGCAAACCGGCCGGCTCGACGAAGCCGAAGAAATCCTGCGAGCAGGCTCTGTCGCCGGTGAACGACGGGTCATGCCGGAACTTGTGGACTTCGTCATACGGCACAACCGCCAGGCAGCCACCATCCCCTGGCTGTCCAGCCACGCCGGACCCGGTGCCGAGTGGGCCCGCACCGCGCTGAAGTGGATCGATGGGGAGAGCACCGTGAGTATTCCTCCCACTCACCACGGGGGGACCGAGCCCTGGGCAATGTGCCTGGACCTCCGGCCAGGTCTCACGAACCGCTTGCTCACCTACGTTCGAGGGCGCGCGCAGGAGGTACGCACCCGCATACGTGAGCTGGAAGGTGCCGGGCACAATGAGGCGGCAGAGCAACTCCTCATCGAGGAAAGCCGACAAGGCCGCTACTTCCCGGGCCTGCTCCTCCCGTTCTACGCGAGGCAGGGTCGCTGGGGCGAAGTACAGACCGCCTGGGAAGACCTGCCGGTCTCCAGCCACAGGAGCACACTGCTACCGCTGTTGACACAACTCCTGCTCGCCTCCAATAGGACGGCGCAAGCCGAACTACTCGCCCGTGAAGTCTGGGCCGAGGGCATGTCCGACGCCGAAGACGTGCTGCTACACCTTCTACAAGAAGACGGGCGCAAAGCGGAAGCCGATCAGATCAAGCGCTACGGCGTCGAACCGGGCACCACGGCCTGGCCGAATGCCACCGCCGAAACCTGGGTCGCTCCCTGGCAAGTTGAACCTGGCTGCGCATAATGTGCGCACCGCTTGGCCCAAAGGGCGCTCGACCGGCAAGCTTCTCGCCCAGGACCTGCCCGACTACGACAGCGCCGAAGGCGCCCTGGACCGCCTGGATCACAAGCTGGAGCAACAACTGCGGCGCAACAGCGAAGGCGCCGGCCGCATCCTGTCCCGTTCAGAAACTCATCGCTGCTGGTCAAGCCGTGTATCTGTACTCGTTGATGACGCCGCCCATTATTCGGGTGCGGAGGAGTCGGTGCGCGGTCAAGTCGGTCGAGGGCGCCGGGTGCTCCTGGGTGAGGGGGGAAGTTGTCCCCGGGCCTGGTGGGGGCGATGGCCGTTGTAGTGGAAGGCGTAGACGTCGAGCACGCGTCGAGCGTGGGCTTCGTTCAGGATCAGCAGGTGGTCAAGGGCCTCGCGCTGGAGTGTCCCGATGACCCTTTCGCAGTGCGCGTTCATCCGTGGGGCCCGCGGCGCCGTCTTCAGGGTCTCGATGCCCTCGGACGCGAAGACCGCGTCGAAGGACTCGGTGTACTTGCGGTCCCGGTCGCGGACCAAGAAGCGCAGCGACTCCAAGCGCAGGCCCAGGTCGACGGCGAGGCTGCGGGCTTGCTGGACTGTCCACTGCGCGGTCGGATGCGCGGTCACACCAGCGATGTGCAGGCGGCGCGTGCCGTGCTCGAGGAAGACCAGCGCGTAGACCCGGCGAAGATCAACCAGGTCGATGTGCAGGAAGTCGCAGGCAATGACGCCGTCGGCCTGCGCCGTCAGGAACTCTCGCCACGTCGGCCCACCCCTACGGGGAGCAGGGCCTACTCCGGCAACAGTCAAGATCTCCCAGACCGTCGAGGCTCCGACCCGATGCCCGAGCCGCGCGAGCTCGCCTTGGATCCTGCGACACCCCCAACGCGGATTCTCTGCGGCCAGCCGCAGCACCAGCTCTTTGATCGCCTTCGTGGTCGGTGGCCGGCCGGGCCTGCTCCGACGCTTGCTGAAGTCCCACCGGCGCGCCACGAGCCTTCGATGCCACGCCAGCACGGTGCCCGGAGTCACCGGGAACACCTGCGCCCAACGACGCCGGGGTATCAACGAGGACAACGCCGCGAACCACAGCCGGTCCGCCGGCTCGTAGCGCACCGGACCTGCAAGTTGCCTGCGCAGCACCGCGTTCTCGTGCCGCAGGACAAGAAGTTCGGCGTCCTTGGCCACCTGCCGACGCAGCAGCAACACCGGGACCGACAACACCTTCATCGTCACCCGATAGACCAGCAAGACAATCACCCGCGGCATCGTCCCACGCGACCCTGAGCGCCACCAGACCCCCCACGACCTGCAGCAACGCATTTCTGAACGGCACAGGATCACCACGATCCAATGATCAAGGCGTCCACTGGATTAGGGGAAACGCCCGTCTCCGGCGTGCTCGGCGCGCTGTACGGGGCGGTGGGGCTCGGGCACGGCACCGAAGCGGCCACCTGGCCCACCCCCGAACTGGCCGCCATGCTGCGCCCCGACGCGCACGACTGGGTGGATTCCGACCGCTGGGACCTGTGGTGCTACGAAAACTATCCGGCGCACCGTCAGGCCATGCGGGAGAAGTTGGCCCAATGGGTCGATTCCGCCACCGAGTTCGCGCGGCGCCGCGGTATCCCCGCTGTCCTCGGTGAAGGCGTCGTGGGGCACACCTCTCTCCTGACCCGCTTCGAGGAGGACGCCGTCGGCAAGGACATCGCAGAGTTCGTCGTCAACCGCTGCCTCGCCGCGGGCTTCCAGGGCGTCGTCCTGACCTCCAACGTGGACCCTCACCACCCCACGTGGCACACCGACCAGGACTGGATGCGGCGGGTCAACTCCCGTGTCACCACGGGCTGAACGCGACCCGACAGCAGCCAAAAGCCGTGCCGGCCGCAACGATCGGATGACCGCGGGCCAGTCTGCATCAGCTGTCGGGACATGCCTTCGTCAGTAGAACGGTCACAGAGAAGACGCGCAGATCGTCGACGGCTCGGCAGAGATGCGCGTCCAACGACGACGGCGTCGACCTCCTCACCCTGCGAGCACCCACCCCCCATGAGGTGACCCCGCGCCGGCTGGGGAGAGCACCACCCTCCCCGAGAAAAATGATCCGATGTCTTATCGTCACGATCGTTGACGTCTCATCTCGGCACCCCTATTTTGCCAGCATGTTTCCCATAAGAGAGCAGGCGTACGCCATGAGGCCCACTGGCGTGTCCTGCTTATTCATCGGGTCTTACCGTGTCATGGCGGCCTTCCTTGGTGCGCTCCTGCCCGTGGCAGTGTTTTTCGCCCTGCCCGCGCACGCGGCCACCGCCATCACCTACTTCGTCTCGCCCAGCGGCAGCGACAGCAACCCCGGGACCAGCGCCGCCACCCCCTTCCGCACGCTCACCAAGGCACAGACCGCAGTCCGGGCGATCGACAAGACGACGTCCGGCCCAGTCACTGTGACCCTGGGCGGTGGCGTCTACCGGCTGGCCAACACGCTGACCTTCACCGCCGCGGACTCAGGCGGCGGCACGGCCGGCACCGTCTGGTGGAAGGCTGCGTCCGGACAGACCCCGGTCATCAGCGGCGGTGTCCAGATCAGCGGCTGGGCAAAGACCAGCACGGGCAGCGACATCTGGTCCGCCCCGGCCCCCAGCGGCCTGGACACCCGCCAGCTGTACGTGGGCGGCGTGCGCGCCCTGCGCGCGACAGGCTCCCTGCCGGTGTCGGTGACCCAGACGGCGACCGGATACACCACGGCGTCCGGTGACCCGATGGCCGGCTGGCGCAATCCGTCGGCGATCGAGTTCGTCTACCGGGGCGGCCTCGGGCTGTGGACCGAACCGCGCTGTCCGGTCGCTTCGGTGACGAGTACTGCCATCACCATGGCCCAGCCCTGCTGGAACAACTCCACCCAGCGTGTCATGCGTACCGACGACTCGGGCCGCACCTACAACCTGGTCGGCCGCAAATCGATCACCGAGAAACCGACGGCGGTGGAGAACGCCTACGAACTCCTCGACAAGCCGGGCGAGTTCTACCTGGACAAGAGCGAGCACCGGTTCTACTACATTCCGCGTTCCGGGGAAGACCTGACCACTGTGGACGTCGAGGCGCCCTCGCTCGACACTCTGGTGGCGTCCTCCGGCAAGGCCTCGGACGAGCCCAGCCATGTCGGCTTCGAGGGCATCCAGTTCAGCTACGCGAACTACACGACGTCCAACACCGGTACCGGCTTCTCCGAGATCCAAGCGACGTATCAGGTCACCGGTACCACGGGCTACGCCACTCAGGGGCTGTGCGACTTTGTGTCAGGCGGCACCTGCCCATACGGCAACTGGACGAAGATGCCCGGCGCGGTGCGGTTCACCTACGACAAGAGCATCCACTTCGACCACGACTACTTCGTCCATCTCGGCGCGACCGGACTGGACCTCGGCGACGGCTCCCAGAACGACACGGTCACCGC
>NZ_JBHVST010000194.1:0-11221 GCF_042885015.1 Streptomyces sp. NPDC058086
GTCCCGACGGAGCACGCGTGCTTCACGCACGCGTGCTCAGCGACACGAGCCTCAGCCGACCTCGATGAGCAGGTCGCCGCCTTCCACCTGCTGGATCCGGTTGATGGCCAGCCTGGTCACCCGGCCGGCCTTCGGGGCGGTGATGGAGGCTTCCATCTTCATCGCCTCGATGGTGGCCACGGTCGCACCGGCCTCCACCTCGTCGCCCTCGGCGACGGCGAGCGTCACCACACCGGCGAACGGCGCCGCCACGTGCCCGGGGTTGGCCCGGTCGGCCTTCTCGGTCACCGGTACGTCGGAAGCCGCCGCGTTGTCACGGACCTGGATCGGCCGCAGTTGGCCGTTCAGGGAGGACATCACGGTGCGCATACCGCGTTCGTCCGCCTCGCCGATGGCCTGGAGCTCGATGAGGAGCCGCACGCCGGGCTCGAGGTCGACGGCGTACTCCTTGGCGGGGCGCAGCCCGTAGAAGAAGTCCTTGCTGTCCAGCACGCTGGTGTCGCCGTAGGCCTGGCGGCGGGTGTCGAAGTCGCGCGTCGGCCCGGGGAACAGCAGCCGGTTGAGGGTCGAACGCCGGGTCTTCTCCAGGCCCGTACGCTCCTCGGCGGTCAGCTCCGGTACGGGCTTGGCCTCCGCGCGGCCCTGGAGCGCCTTGGTGCGGAAGGGCTCCGGCCAACCGCCGGGCGGGGTGCCCAGTTCGCCGCGCAGGAAGCCGATGACGGAGTCGGGGATGTCGAACCTGTCGGGTGTCGACTCGAAGTCCTCCGGCGCCACCCCGGCACCCACCAGGTGCAGGGCGAGGTCACCGACGACCTTGGAGGAGGGGGTGACCTTGACCAGGTGGCCCAGGATACGGTCGGCCGCCTCGTACATCGCCTCGATGTCCTCGAAGCGGTCGCCGAGGCCGAGAGCGACCGCCTGGGTGCGCAGGTTGGACAACTGGCCGCCGGGGATCTCATGGTGGTAGACGCGTCCGGTCGGCGAGGCCAGGCCCGCCTCGAAGGGCGCGTAGATCCTTCGGACGCTCTCCCAGTACGGCTCCAGGTCACCGACGGCCCCCAGGTCCAGGCCGGTGGGCCGGTCGGAGTGGTCGGTGGCGGCGACGATCGCCGACAGCGACGGCTGTGAGGTGGTGCCCGCCATGGAGGCGACCGCGCCGTCCACCGCGTCGGCGCCGGCCTGGATCGCGGCGAGGTAGGTGGCGAGCTGACCGCCCGCGGTGTCGTGCGTGTGCAGGTGCACCGGCAGGTCGAACTCACGGCGCAGCGCCGCCACGAGGGTGGCCGCGGCGGGTGCCCGCAGCAGACCGGCCATGTCCTTGACGGCAAGGACGTGTGCGCCTGCGTCCACGATCTGCTCCGCGAGGCGGAGGTAGTAGTCCAGGGTGTACAGCCGCTCCGACGGGTCGGACAGGTCGGAGGTGTAGCACAGGGCGACCTCGGCGATCGCCGTCCCGGTCTCCCGTACGGCGTCGATGGCCGGGCGCATCTGGCCGACGTCGTTGAGCGCGTCGAAGATGCGGAAGATGTCGATGCCGGTGGCCGCGGCCTCCTGGACGAAGGCGTCGGTCACCTCGGTCGGGTAGGGCGTGTAGCCGACGGTGTTGCGGCCGCGCAGCAGCATCTGGAGGCAGATGTTGGGCACGGCTTCGCGCAGGGCCGCCAGGCGTTCCCAGGGGTCCTCGGCGAGGAAGCGCAGGGCGACATCGTAGGTGGCGCCGCCCCAGCATTCCAGGGACAGCAGCTCGGGCAGGGTCCGGGCCACGGCCGGGGCGACGGCCAGGAGGTCCTTGGTGCGCACCCGGGTGGCGAGCAGGGACTGGTGGGCGTCGCGGAAGGTGGTGTCGGTGACGCCGATGGTCGGCGACTCGCGCAGCTGCCGGGCGAAGCCCTCCGGGCCGAGTTCGACGAGGCGCTGCCGGGAACCCGCGGGCGGCTCACCGGCGGGCAGCGGGGGCAGCTTGGTGACCGGGTCGATCAGGTCGGGGCGTTCGCCGTGCGGCTTGTTCACCGTGACGTCGGCGAGGTAGGTGAGCAGCTTGGTGCCGCGGTCGGCGGAGTGGCGGGCGGTGAGCAGGTGGGGCCGCTGTTCGATGAACGACGTCGTGACCCGCCCCGCCTGGAAGTCGGGGTCGTCCAGTACGGCTTGCAGGAACGGGATGTTCGTGGCGACGCCCCGGATGCGGAACTCGGCCACGGCACGCCGGGCCCTGCCGATCGCGGACTTGAAGTCCCGGCCCCGGCAGGTGAGCTTGACGAGCATCGAGTCGAAGTGCGCGCTGATTTCCGTACCCGCGTGGGTGGTACCGCCGTCCAGGCGGATACCCGAGCCACCCGGCGAGCGGTAGGCGCTGATCCGGCCGGTGTCCGGGCGGAAGCCGTTCGCCGGGTCCTCGGTGGTGATACGGCACTGGAGAGCGGCACCCCGCAGGGTGACCGTCTCCTGGGAGAGCCCGAGATCCGCCAGCGACTCGCCCGAGGCGATGCGCAGCTGGGCCTGGACGAGGTCGACGTCGGTGACCTCCTCCGTCACCGTGTGTTCCACCTGGATGCGCGGGTTCATCTCGATGAAGACGTGGTTGCCGTCGCGGTCGAGGAGGAACTCCACGGTGCCCGCGTTGCGGTAGCCGATCTCGCGGGCGAACCGCACCGCGTCGGCGCAGATCCGGTCCCGCAGCGCCGGATCGAGGTTCGGCGCGGGCGCCAGCTCGATCACCTTCTGGTGGCGGCGCTGCACCGAGCAGTCGCGCTCGAACAGGTGGATGACGTTGCCCTGTCCGTCGGCGAGGATCTGCACCTCGATGTGGCGCGGATCGATGACGGCCTTCTCGAGGAAGACGGTGGGGTCGCCGAACGCCGACGTCGCCTCGCGGGAGGCCGCCTCGATGGACTCACGCAGTGCGGCCGGGTCCTCGACCCGCCGCATGCCGCGCCCTCCGCCGCCCGCGACCGCCTTGACGAACACGGGAAAGCCGACGTCCTCGGCGGCACGGACCAATTCGTCGATGTCGTTGGAGGGCGCCGAGGAGCCGAGGACCGGCACGCCGGCCGCCCGGGCGGCCGCCACGGCGCGGGCCTTGTTTCCCGTCAGCTCGAGAGTGGCGGCGTCCGGGCCGACGAACGTGATGCCCGCCTCCTCGCAGGCGCGCGCCAGTTCCGGGTTCTCGGACAGGAACCCGTAGCCCGGGTAGACGGCGTCCGCACCCGCCTTGCGTGCGGCACGGACGACCTCCTCCACGGAGAGATAGGCCCGTACCGGGTGCCCCGGCTCGCCGATCTCGTAGGCCTCGTCGGCCTTCAGCCTGTGCAGCGAGTTGCGGTCCTCGTGAGGGAAGACGGCCACGGTTCGCGCGCCCAGTTCATAGCCAGCGCGGAACGCGCGAATCGCAATCTCGCCGCGGTTGGCGACCAGCACCTTGCGGAACATCCTGGATCCCTTCGGCCTGCCGGTGACGAGGACCATGCTGTCGGTGCCGCCCCCGTTATGCCATGTGAACCGGGCCACTCCCGTCCATGTCCCGCTCGGAACACCGTGAATTCGGGGTGGGCCGTCCAGGGCGGACGTATGTCGTCGCCCGCACGGGTGGTTCCCGCCACCATCATGGTGCCCCGCGACCTCCGACGGATGCCTACCTTCCGCTGCACGACAGGGTCTCGGGCGGCTTCCTGGTGAACCGGCGTCAAGAAGCAGCCGTCGGCCGCGGGTGGCAGATTGTCGCCGTTGACCCGTATGTACGGCACATGACAGCGTCGGCCCTGCCCGGGCGGCAGGCCCCGGGCGCATCCGCAGAGGGGACCGATCAGCATGGGCGGCAGACGGGCCGTGTACACGGTGGTGGCGGCCACAACAGCCGCACTTCTTCTCGGAGTCTCGGGCACGGCAGCCACAGCCGCCGCCGGGCCTTCCCCGGCCGCGACACCTCTGGCGGCCGTGCACGCCTTCGGCCAGAGCGACTTCTCCCCGGAGGAGGAGGCGCACCTGCGGGAGGTGGCGGCCTCCATCTGGAACGCCGACCTGGCCGCCGGCTGGAACATGAACCCCGACGTCGCCGACGTCCTCTCCCAGGCGACCGGGGAAATCCTCCGGTGCTCCGAGGCCTTCGCGCTGGTACCCCGGCCGCCCGGCTTCCTCCCCGGCATCGGCTATCTGCTCAGCTATTGGAAGAACCTCAAGGACTACTTCCTCGTCGTGAAGGACAACCGGACCTACCGGGCCTGCGTGGTGACCGCGGCAGCGAACTACCGGTCGGCGATCGAGATGGCGTCGATGGGCATCTGACCTGCCGGCTGTGACGCTCCGCCGCAGGCCGTTCCAGGTCTCGCGGTCGTGGGCCATCGGTGGCAATGAGGCCCGCGCCCGCGTGTGCCTCCCGTCCGTTTCCATTACCGCACTGCACAATCGCCCCTGGTCAAGGCGTACGGAGACGTCTCGGCGGACTGAGAGGTCAGGGCTGATGGACAGAGCGGGACATCCCGATCGCAGAGTTCTTCTCGCCGGCGGTCTCGCGGCCGCCACGGTCTCACTTGCGGGGTGTGCGCCGACGAGCGCCGCCCCGTCGGCGACCAGCGCCTCGCCGGAACCGCGGCCGACCACGCCCGCCGCGGCGTTCACCAGACTGATGGAAGGCAACAAGCGCTGGGTGAGCGGCGATCTTCGACATCCCGACCGGGATCCGGACCGGCGCGAGTTCGTGGCCGAGAAGCAGGAGCCCTTCGCGGCGATCCTCTCCTGCATCGACTCCCGGGTGCCGCCCGAACTCCTCTTCGACACCGGGCTGGGTGACCTGTACGTGATGCGCACGGGCGGGGAGGCCATCGGCCCGGTGGTCACGGGTTCCGTGGAGTACGGGCCCATGACGAGCGGCACTCCGCTCATCGTGGTTCTCGGGCATCAACGCTGCGGCGCCGTCGAGGCTGCGTACAAGTCCATCCGTGACGGCAAACCGCTGCCCGGCAATCTGGAGGCGATCGCCAAGGCCCTGCGTCCGGCGTACGAGCAGGCGGTCCATGTGGGCGGTGCCGACTCGGTGGATTCCATGGCCCGCGCGCAGGTCACGCTGACCGCTGCCGACCTGCGCTCCAATCAGGACCTGGCCCCCCTCGTGAAAAAGGGCGCGCTCGCCGTGGTGGGCGCCTACTACTCGCTCGACACCGGCAAGGTGGAAGTCCTGTCCGGAGCGCCCGCCTGACCGGTCCGAGCCGCTGGCGGAGGACACGGCCCGCATGACAGGGTCAGCCTGATCGGAAACAGGCGGGCGATGAGGGTGAGTTCATGGATGCACAGACGTGGGACGCGCTGGTGGGGTCGATGAAGAGCGCGTACGCCGCGGGGCTCGCCGAGGGCGCCGTGCCACGGCCGGTCATCATGCCGCTGGTGCGCGGCGAGTTGGTCGGCCTGATCTGGGTGCGGCCGACCGAGCCCGGCGAGGACGCGCTCACCGGCATCGCCGAACTCGCGAACATCGCCGCGGCGGCCGGCGCCGACGAAGTCGTTCTCGCCTGGGAGACCCACGACGTCGCCACCTCCTGCCAGTTGCCGATCACCGGCCCGGTGCCGTGTCTGAACATGGTGCACGCCACGAAGGACGGCCATGTGCTCCACCAGTTCCCCTACACCGAGCAGCCCTCGGCCCGCTCCCCCGAGGGCCGGGACTCGGCCGAGCCCGCATGGCAGCCCGCCATCGAGCCGCAACCGGGCGGCGATTTGGTCCTTCCCGTCCAGGCCGCGGTCAACTACTCCTTCATCCCGCTCGAACTGGACCATCCCTCCCCGTTCGGCGTCACCGTCGTCCTCATGGAAGAAGACGGCTACGACGTCCGCCTGAACGAGGCGTTCGCTCGCTGACCGCGCTTCCGGCTCACTCGACAGCAGGAAGTCACCCCGTGCGTGGAATGGCAGGCCAAGCTGTGCCGGGGAGCGCTGTTCGGGGGTACGGCAGGGCCCCCCACATGCCTCCCGCGCCGGTCGAGGCGCCCGCAGACTGGGACGCATGACGAGTGAGCAGCACAACGGCACCGAGCTGGGGCGCTTCCTGCGTGCCCGCCGGGCCCGGGTGACCCCGAGGAGGCCGGGCTGACCGCCGGCGCCGGCCTGCGCCGCACGCCCGGGCTGTGTCGCGAGGAGCCGGCCACCCTGGCCGGGATCAGCATCGACTACTACGTGCGCCTGGAGCGCGGGAAGGAGACCCGGCCGAGCCCGCCCGTGGTCGACTCACTGGCCCGCGCCCTCCTGCTGGAGCAGGCAGAACACGCGCACCTGCGCAGCCTGGCCGCCCTCGCTGCCCTCCCCCAAGCCCTCGGCTCAGCTCGAGGGGGTACCTCCATCTCCCCCGAAGCCCCGGCCTCGCCCCGCCGCACCGTACGGCCAGGGATCAAGTTGCTGCTCGAAAGCCTGCGGCCGGGCCCCGCGCGCGTCGTCAGCAGTACCAACGACCTCCTCGCCACCAACCCCGCGGGGCTGCGACTGCTCACCGGCATCGAGGACTGGGCCGCCGGACAGCGCAACATCGCCCGGTACGTCTTCCTCCACCCCGCCTCACGCGACCTCTTCCACGACTGGGGCCACCAGGTCCGCGGCTGTGTCGCCCGCCTGCGCGCCCTGGCCGGCACCCACCCCGACTCCCCCGACCTGGCCCGGCTCGCCGGGGAACTCCTGCTGAAGAGCCCGGAGTTCGCCCGGCTGTGGGAGCGCTACGACGTGAAGGGAGGCACGCGCGGTCGTAAGACCTTCCACCACCCCGAGGTCGGCGACCTCACCCTCGGCTACCAGTCCATGGAGCTGGAAGGCATCCCGGGCCACCGCCTCGTCGCGTACTACGCCGAACCTGGTACCCCCGACCACGACGCGATCGTCCTCCTCGACCTGCTCGGGCAGGAGCAGTACGCGGACCGGCCGGTGCCGGGCGACGGCGGGCCTGTTTCCGAACCCGACACCGCCAAGGAGTCAAGCCGATGACGACGTGGACGAGCGACGAGCTCACCCGGATCGAGCACGAGGAAGTCGTCAACGCCTACCGCGCCCACCTTCAAGCGATGACCGACGGCGACACCGACACCCTCGACGACCTGCTCGACGACGGCTTCACCCTCACCCACATCACCGGGTACGTACAGCCCAAGGCCGAGTGGCTGTCGCAGATGCGCGCCGGACGGTTCGACTACCACCACGTCGACGAGAAGGACGTGACCGTGAACATCGAGGGCGACACGGCACGTCTCGTCGGCCGGATCATCACGGATGCGACGGTCTACGGCGCCCACGCGAACTGGCCACTGCGGCTGACCATGGACTACGCCCACGAGGGTGGCACCTGGACCGCGCTCCGCTCCGTCGCCACGACCTGGTGATCCACCCGGTGCGGGCATACCCCGCCCAGGTGGATCATGAGCAGGGATCGCGTTCGGGTGACGTCGCTCCGGAACGGACGTCACACTCGGTGGGGCGTAGGCCTGTCGACAGGAGGTGGGCGGACACGTGCGGACATCCAGCCGAATCCGTCCCGGGTCGGTCGCGTCGTGGCTGCGTGACCGCGATCCCGAGCTTGCGGCGACCCGGCGTGCCGGGCGGACGGCGCTCGTCATGCCCGCGCTGTTCGCCCTGTGCAGCCAGGTCATCGGGTCACCGACGATGGCGACCTTCGCCGCGTTCGGTGCGTTCTCGATGCTGCTGCTCGTGGATTTCACCGGTCCGATGGTGCAGCGGCTACGCGCCCACCTCGGCCTCGCGGTGGCCTGGGCCGTCCTGATCTGCCTGGGTACGCTCGTGGCCGACGAGACCTGGCTCGCGGTCGCCGCCATGGTCGTCATCGGATTCCTGGTGCTGTTCTCCGGGGTGGTCAGCTCGGTGCTCGCGGGCGCTTCGACCGCGCTGCTGCTGGCCTTCATCCTCCCGGTGACCTCGCCCGTCCCGTTCGCGGAGCTTCCCGCTCGGCTCGCTGGAGCGGGCCTCGCGACAGCTGCCTCCATGCTCGCGGTCACCTTGCTGTGGCCCCGTCCCAGCAGGGACCCCCTCAGCGCACCCGCCGCCCGGGTCTGCTGTGCGGCCGCCGAGCAGCTGCGCACCGACGCGTCCCTCCTGGCGGGCGGGCCTGCCGCGCCGAGCACAGGCCAGTGTCGTACCAGAGCCGGCGAGGCCGCCACCGCCGCGGCCGAGCTGCGCACCGTCTTCGACGCCACCCCGTACCGCCCCACCGGCCTGTCCACCAGCTCGCGCGCCCTCGTCCGCCTGGTCGACGAACTGACCTGGCTCAGCAGCATCCTGGCCGACAGCGCGCCCCCGCTCGACGGTCGAACGGCCTGCGACGTCGACGCCCAGTCCGTACGGCGGGCCGCCGCTGCCGTGCTCGACGAGGTGGCCGCGCTGCTCGACACCCCGCGCGGCTCGCCGGACGGGCTGCACGCGGCCTCGGAGAGCCTGCGCAAGGCCATGGCCGGCATGGAGCGCAACGCCACCACCCGGCTGCCCGTGCGCCAGGGCGGTGCCGGCACGCCTTCTCAGGTGCACCCCGTCATCGGAGCGCTGGACCTTTCGTTCCGCGCGCAGGAGCTGGGTTTCGCGACGCTTCAGATCGCGGACAACGTGGCCCTGGCCGCGGCCGCCGAACGCCGCAGCTGGTTCGAACGGCTGCTGGGCCGCGAGCCCGATGCCGTGACCCGACCGCTGGCGGCGGCGCGCGAGCGGGCCGCCGCCCACCTTCAGCCGGGGTCCGTCTGGCTGCACAACAGCCTGCGGGGAGCGCTCGGCCTCGGCATCGCGGTCGGCCTCGCCAACGTGACCAGCGTCCAGCACTCGTTCTGGGTGCTCCTGGGAACCCTGTCGGTGCTGCGCTCGAACGCCCTGAACACCGGGCAGAACGCGGTCCGCGCCCTGGGCGGCACTCTCGCAGGTTCGATCATCGGCACCGGGCTGCTGCACCTCATCGGCCACCACGGCGCGGCGCTCTGGTTCCTGCTGCCCCTCGCCGTGTTCGTCGCCGGTATCGCCCCGGCCGCCATCTCCTTCGCCGCCGGTCAGGCGTCCTTCACCATCACCCTCGTCATCCTCTTCAACATCGGCCAGGACCCCGACTGGCACATCGTGCTGCTGCGGATCCAGGACATCGCCATCGGCTGCGCGGTGAGCGTGCTGGTGGGCCTGTTCTTCTGGCCGCGCGGCGCCACGGCGGCCGTCGACCGGGCGCTCGCCGAGGCGTACACGGACAGCGCCCGGTATCTGGCGGGCGCGGTGCGGTACGCCATCGGCCACTGCGGCACCGCGCCCGTGTCGGACGAGGTCGCGCTGCGGGAGGGCGTCGAAGCGGCCGCCGCCGCACGCAGGCTCGACGACGCGTTCCGCAGCTATCTGGCCGAACGCGGCGCCAAACCGGTACCCCTGGCCGACATGACCACTCTGGTGACCGGCATCGTGGGGCTGCGCCTCGCGGCGGACGCGGTCCTGGGGCTGTGGAGACGCGCCGGCGAACTGGACAGCGCGCCGAACCGGGCGGAAGCCGGCCTCGTCCTGCTGAGCGCCGCCGGCCAGATCTCCAGCTGGTACCGGGATCTGGCCGCCGGTCTCGGGCACAACGCCTCCGTCCGGGATCCGCTGCCGCGCAACCCCGCGGCCGAGGCACAACTGGTCGAATCCCTGCGCCGCGACCTCAGCGACGAGCGCGGACAGGCCACGGACACGGCGGTCCGCATCATCTGGACCGCCGACCACCTCGACGCCGCCCGCCGGCTCCAGCCGAGTCTGGCCGCCGCGGCGCGGCCCGACGGTCCGTCCTGACCCGGGGGCGGTGCCCGGGGTCAGACCGTGGCCTTCGAGGGTGCCGGCCGGCCCGCTCGTTGATGCGCGGCGACGCCGATCTGCTGATCCTGGACGAGCCCAGCTCGGGCCTGGACCCGGAGGCCGAGCACGAGGTGCACCGCACGCTCGGTCGCCACCGCCTGGGAGGGACCGCGCTGTTGGTCTCACACCGGCTCGGCGCCCTGCGCGACGCGGACGCGATCGCCGTGCTGGTGGACGGCCGGATCGCCGAACTCGGCTCCCACGACGAGCTGATGGCCCTGGTCGGCGGGCACTACGCCCGGCTGTTCGGCCTGCAGGCGGCGGGCTACGCCGAGCGCGGCGACCGCGGCAGAACCACGGAGGCGGCCACATGAGCCGCCCGGAACGGAAGGCGGCCACATGACGGGGCGGGCCGGACGACGGTGGCGATGGCAGCGGGCGCGGGCATGCTGCTCCTGTCCGTACGCGTACTGCGTTCACGCCTCGCCCTCATCAGGGTCACCGGGTCGAGCATGACCCCGGCCTTCGCGGACGGCGACCGGCTGCTCGTCCGCCGTACCACGCGCGTGCGACGCGGCGACGCGGTGGTCTTCCGCAACCCCGTCCCGTTCGGCGACGGCGACGACGCCCTGGCCTGGCTGTTCAAGCGGGTCTCCGCGCTGCCCGGCGATGCCGTGCCGCCCGATGTGCGCGAGATCGTCGGGGCCCCGGACGGCGGACTGGTGCCCCCCGGTTCCCTGATCGTCCGGGGCGACGCCGCCCGCACACAGGACTCCCGCCACTTCGGTTACGTCCCCCAGTCGTCCCTGCTGGGCGTGGTACTCGCCCGCCCAACTCCCCTCAGCCGCCGCTGAACCCGCTGCTCACGGCGGTGTCCGCTCGGCACAGTCCGCGGAATGCCGCGCTTCTCGTGTGCCCCTTGCATACGCCCTGAGCACACCCCCCTTCTTTCACGACGTGAACTCACCGACGCCGGAATGGGTTTCCCGACTTCACCTCTTGACGTACGGAGTGACGGGGAGCACATTGTCCGCGCAGCTGCTTTGAGAGCGCTCTCACAAAGGGTCGGAGCGCTCTCAACGCCACCCGCGCTCCCCACTCCGTACCCGAAGAGGCACCCATGAGTGAATCCTCCGGCACACCTGTCAGACGCGGCTCCCTACGGCGCGTCCTCATCGCCGTGTTCAGCGCCCTCGGCCTCGCGGCCGCCGCCGCTGCGGCAGCCACCCTCCCCGCCAACGCGTCCGCCCCCACGGCCCCGTCCGGCTGGTCACAGGTCTTCCTCGACGACTTCGACGGATCCGCCGGCTCCGGCATCAACACCTCGAACTGGCAGTACACGACGGGCACGAGCTACCCCGGCGGCCCCGCCGGCTTCGGTACCGGTGAGGTCGAGACGATGACCTCCAGCACCAACAACGTCTCTCTCGACGGCGCCGGAAACCTCCGGATC
>NZ_JBHVST010000195.1:0-10448 GCF_042885015.1 Streptomyces sp. NPDC058086
ATAATTATCTGTAATACTCTATTTATGTGGTTGTGGTGGGATGGTTTTTTTTTATAAGACACCCAGTGTGGTGGTGCGGCGGGGGGGGGGGGGGAAACCGCCCGCCCCTGCGGCATGTCCCGGGCCGCGTCACCACGCACCCCACCGCACCGCCCCGTTCAAACTCCGTTGGGTGCGGACCTTCTGAGGGCGCCTCGGTGGGGTGTTTTGCAGAGGTTCGAGATGTGGCTGGTCGTGCCGAATTCTACCGTCGCTGGGGTCGAGCCCGCCGCGAGGCGTGCGGGTGCTGAGCGAGGGTGGGCGTGGTGTGCCGTCGTTGATGGAGGCGTTGGAGGCCAGGCGAGCTGAGGTGCTGGGCCAGGCCGAGCGGCTGCGTGAGCAGATCGCTGGTCTGCCCGTGGAGTTGTCGCGGGCCGAGGAACGGATGGCCCGGTTGCAGGCCTTGGGACGGCAGCCTCGTCCTCAACCCCATCCCCCGTTCATTGCGGATCGAGCGCGACAGCCCGAGTCGGCTCCTGCAGGGCCGAGGTCGACGCCGATGAGCGGGACGACCTGCTCACCACCGAGGAGAAGGACGAGCTGGCACAGCTGCGGTGAGATCTATAGGCACCCGAATAGGGCTTGACCAGTGACTTCCGTCGGTGCCCCCGAGGCAATCGGCCCCATGCCGACCCTGAAGTGGGCAGCTGAAGCAACTCGGGGTGCTCGGGGCGAGGGCAGGCCTCGGAATAAGAGGGTGATCTGGGTGGGGAGTCCTGGAGTTTTTCGCTCGCGACGGGCAGTCCGCTGGCTGGTCGGTGCGCACAAGCTGGGGCGTTTTGAAAACCAGGGTGGGCCGTTTGGTGGCTCTACGCGCTAAGGCGCTGACCTGGGCCTCAAGGGTTTTCGACACATCCCTGATGACCGCGTGCCGGCGGAACAGCTTCCCCGGTGGCACCCAGGTTCTCATGGCGGACGGAGGCCACAAGGCGATCCGCGACGTCAGCGTCGGTGACCTGGTCCGCGCAACCGACCCGGAGACCGGCCGGGCGTTCGTGCGGCGGGTCGTCCACACCATGAGGCACGACACCCGTCGACTCGTCGAGATCTCGGTGGCCGATGGGAAACTGTCCAGCACGGCGGGCCACCGCTTCTTCGTCGAGGGACGCGGCTGGACCCTGGTTTCCTCCCTGCACGTGGGCGACAACCTGCGAACGCCGAACGGCACCTTCCGGACCGTGACGGCCGTCGAGGACCGGGCCGGTCTGGCACCCCGCGAGGTCTACGACCTGACGGTCGAAAGTATCCACACGTTCTACGTCAGCACCGAAGGTGCCCACCCGCAGAACCTCCTCGTCCACAACTGCCAGGACCTCGTCGCCGACGAGGATGTCGAAGGGGCGCACACCATCGGCGACCACGTGACCCCGGACGACGACGCCATGAAGGCGAAGGCCCTCGACCCGAGAACCACAGGGGGCGTTGCCACGCGCTGGGCCAGTCTCGACATCGCCCGAGAGGCCGTCGACAAGGCCGTCACCCAGTGGCTCGAACACGATCCGGACCACCTGCAACAGCTCGTCAAATGGCAGAACGAGCAGGCGCTGAGAAAGTCCAAGGGGAAGCTGCTGAATCTCAACAAGTTCCGCTGGGAGGTGAGGGACGTCGAAACCAGGGGCGGACCGATAGGCTACAAGTGGGTCAAGAACGGAACTACCGCCGAAAAGAGCGTGGTGACCTCCAAGTGAGTCATCGTCAATCTGAAATACATCGGCAAGGGCAACCGTGCGCACCCTTATGGCAAATGGGTCGTGTACACCTCCTATCTGGAAGGGTGACCGTGGCCCACGAGCATGAGAGCGATGTCGAGGACGATTTCGTCGAGGCCGAATTCACCGAAGACATCTACGTGACGGACCTCGGGCTGACCTGGCTGGCCTCTCGATGGGAGGTGCTGGAAGAGTTCTACAGGGAGCACTTCCCGTCCCGTGCCGTCGACCCCGGCCCCGTCACGGTGTGGCTCATGCTGGCGGACTCATCGGTCGACCAGTTCGACCGCTCCAAGGCCGCCCAACTGGGCCAGGACGTGCAGCGACTGCCGCGCTCACCGCTGCCGGACGAGACGATCCGTACGGTGTGGCTCGCCGCCACCCACGGCATCCTCGACCCGCACGAGCACGGCATGACGGCCCGTACCTGGCTGCGGCGGATCGAGGAGGCGTGGCTGGCCCGCGTGCACCAGGACGATCCGGCGTTCGCGCCTCCGCAACCACAGCCAGTGGTCGACGAGGAGCTGCGGCGGGCGGTGATCCAGGTGATCCACACGGTCGCGGAGCCATTGCGCCTCGCCTCGGAACAGCCCCTGTACGGGGTTCCGGTGACCGGCCTGGTCACCGCGCTGGAGCGGGTGGTCACCGAGGCGTGCGCCGACCTCGGCTACCGGCTCTTCCTGCGCGCGGTGAAGGCCTACTTCGTGCCGGTGCCGGCCGACGGGGAGACGTACGGCAGGTTCGTCGCTCTCGGTGAGCGGTTCGGCTACCCGTACTGGGTCGTGCGCGAAGGACTCAACGACCGCCGGACCGACTGACGCCGAGGTGTGGGGCGGGCGGACAGACTCCGCCCGCCTCACGCGGCACGTCGTGGCCATCGACGAGAACCATTGCGAAGCCTTCACCGCCCTCGGTGAGCGCTTCGGCTACCCGGAGTTCCTCGTGGACGACAACCTCAACGTCGGATAGGACCGACCTGGCCTGACAGAACACGGGCCCCGCCGAGCCAAAAAGCAACGGCTCCGCAGGGCCCGTCTCGTGAACCAATGGGAACGGCCGGACCATTTAACGCACCCCACCCCGCAGCCCCGTTCAAACTCCGTTCACAAAAGAGACTAATCTTCGGGAACTTCCCCGACCGCACCACGTTGATCCGGCTGGTCGGCGCGGTGCTGCCGAGCAGAACGACGAGTGGACCGAGGCCCGCCGCTACATGGGCTTGACCTGCTGACCAAGGCCCGCCTCCACCCGATCGAGTCAGAAACCGACGAGACCGCCCTGCCCACCGAACTCACCGCATAGCCTCAAAACGAGATCACCGAGCGGCCGTCGATACACCACTCCCGCGGACGCGACCCAGTGTCCCCGGGCCTCACTTACAGCCCATGGGGACGATCGTCCGGCTGAAGCCCCATGGAGCCTTTCACCGAGAGGCGTGTCGGCGGCCGTGGCAAAGTCCGGGTGTGCGGCCAGTCGAGTCCAGGTTGATGGCCACCGGAAATCCAGGTGGATGGCCTGTTGTTCCTGATCGCTCCCTTATCTGACGGAGACCCCTCCGTCCGGTTTGCTGGTGTTTGCGATCATCAGCAACCGGCCGGAGAGGTCCTGTGACGAAGTCTGACAGAGAGATCATGGAAATCTTTGAGGCGTACGACCTGACGGAGACAGTCTGGTCGGCGGCCGCACTCACGGGGCACGACCCAAAGACGGTCAAGCGGTACGTCGAGGCCCGCGAGGTCGGGCCTTAACAGCGGCACCGATACCGGAGAGTCCAGCGTTGATCGATTAGATGGCCGCAGGCCAGAGACCCGGCCCTTCACTTCTTCGGCTGCCGGGGCACTCGCCTAGGATCATAGAAATCAAGCGTTGGCCAGGGCGGATGCCGATACAAGAGGGCAGAAGTCAGTCTCGCTGACTCCCGCCCTCTCTCATTGTCTCTCGGTGTTCGCGACACACCTCCGCGCCGGGCCGTCGGTGTCGAGGCGATGGGGCCGAAGACCCCCGCTGACTCTCTGTCGGTATTTCGGCACACCGTGCCACACGGTTTCTGTCGAAACGGCAATCCAAAAGAGCGCCGCTTACGTAACCTTTCCATGGAGACCCGACGAGCGCGGTGCGCCCCCTCGCACTTCGCAGGCGTGGGCAGCGGCCGGATCCTCCCTCATTGCGCGCCGGAGTGGCGCCGGCTTGAGGGTCTGCAGCTCCCACTCCCCGTGGAGGCCGGGATGAAAGTTATCGTTGATCTTTCCCGGTGCCAGGGATATGCGCAGTGCGCGTTCCTGGCTCCGGACGCTTTCCGGATGCACGGCGAGGAAGCGCTGATGTACGACCCGAAGCCCGACGACGCCCAGCGCCAACAGGTGCTGCGCGCCGCGGCGGCCTGCCCCCTCCAGGCCATTCTGGTCGACCAGCTGGAGGGCCGGGACACACCGGTGGAGGCGTCGCTGTGATGAGCAGCGCCGACACCTTGCAAGCGTTCAGGCGTGACGGCCGCATCGTGGTCGTCGGGGCGTCGCTGGCGGGGCTGCGTGCCGCAGAGTCGCTGCGCGACGAGGGTTTCACCGGATCGTTGACCATGATCGGTGACGAGTTGGGCGAGCCCTACGACCGTCCCCCCTTGTCCAAGCAGGTCCTGACCGGGTGGGTGCCCGCCGGGAACACCACGCTGCCGCGACGCCGTGACATCGATGCGCAGTGGCTGCTGGGCGTCCCCGCCGACGGGCTGGACCTGGCGACCAACCACGTGCATCTCGCCGACGGACGCGAGGTTCCCTTCGACCGGGTGCTGCTCTCCACCGGGGTACGGGCCCGGCCGTGGTTCGTCGAGTCCGAGGCGGCCCTGGACGGTGTCTTCGTGGTCCGCACGCGTGAGGACGCCGCCGGCCTGCAGCGAGCCCTCGCCGCCGGGCCCTCCCGGGTACTGGTCATCGGTGCGGGATTCACCGGCTCCGAGATCGCCTCCGTCTGCCGCGAGCGGGACATCCCGGTGACCGTCGCCGAACTCGCGCCGTTCCCGCTGGTCGGGGCGCTCGGTGCCATGGTCGGTGAGGTGGCGTCGGACATGCAGCGCACCCACGGCGTCGACCTGCGCTGCGGCGTCGAAGTCACCAAGCTGGAAGGCGACGCCCAGGGGCACTTCCGCCGCGCCCACTTCTCCGACGGCAGCACTACCGACGCCGATGTGGCGGTGGTGGCGCTCGGGAGCATCCGCAACACCGAGTGGCTGCGGGAGTCGGGACTGGCGGCGGGCGTATGGGGAATCACCTGTGACACGGGTTGCCGCGCCCTCGACATCCATGGCCGCGTCGCCGACGACGTCTTCGCCGCGGGAGACGTGGCACGTTGCCCGAACCCCATCTACGAATACCGGCTCATCGCACTGGAGCACTGGTCCAACGCCGTGGAGCAGGCAGAGGTCGCGGCACACAACATGGTCAGCGCCCAGGCGGACCGCCGGCCCCACCTGTCCATCCCGCTGTTCTGGTCGATCCAGTTCGGCGTCAACATCAAGTCCGTCGGCGTGCCGACCTTCGCCGACGAGGTGGTCGTCGCCCAGGGATCGCTGGACGACCACCGTTTCGTCACCGTATATGGCTATCGGGGCCGCGTCACGGCCGCCGTGAGCTTCAACAACGGCAAGTGGCTGGACCACTACCGACGGTTGATCGAGACGGCAGCACCTTTCCCGCCCCCCTGTCCCACGCCGGACCAGCCGGCCGACATGAAACCGGTGCCCGTCGACTTCCCCGGCCCCGCCCTGCTCGCGCAGGGCGCCACGGTGGTCGTCACAAGCGATGACCCGGGTGAGCGCCGCGTCACGGCCGTGCACCGGCATCGGCAGGAGGAAGGCCGGACGACCACGACCGGGACGCCCGGCACGCTGCAACGGATCTTCAACTACTCCGCCCGGGCCGACCCCTACCCGTTGTATGCCGAGTTGCGCAGGACGCCGGTGGCTCGGCAGGAGGACGGCAGCTACGTCATCAGCGCCTATCGCGAGATCACGGACATACTGAATGACCCGCATCTGAGTTCCGACGTGCGCAATCTGTCGCGTCCGATGCCCTCCGCCGAGGGAGGGGTCACGTCGTCGTTCATCCACATGGACTCGCCCGAGCACGATCGCCTGCGGCGTATGGCGACGCGTCACTTCGGCCCCCCGCACACCCCAGGGCTAGTGACCGGACTTGAAGGCTTCCTGACCGCCACCGTCCGCAGCCTGATCGACGATTTGGTGGGCAAGGAGCAGATCGACGTCGTCGATGATTTCGCCTTCCCGTTCCCCGTAACCGTGATCTGTCACTTGCTCGGCGTGCCACGCGAGGACGAGCCGAGGTTCCACCTCTGGGTGAACGACATCATGAACTCGATCGACTACGACCCCAAGACCGACCCGAAGGAGAAACTGGACAAGGGCGTACAGGCCCGCAAAGATCTGCGCCAGTGCCTCGGCGAGCTGGTGGAACAGCGCCACGGCCGGCCGGGAGACGACTTCCTGTCACGGCTGGCCAACGACGACGGACCCGACGGTCGGATGGCAGACGCCGACATCGTCGCCACCGCCAAACTCCTCCTCATCGCCGGCCATGAGACCATCGTCAACCTCATCACCAACGGCATGCTGACGCTGCTGCGCCACCCGCAGGTGCTGCAACGACTGCGCGACGAACCGGACCTGATCGTGCCGCTGGTCGAGGAACTGCTGCGCTACGAGCCCCCCGTGCAGATCATTCCCTGGCGAGCGGCCTACAGCGACATCACCGTCGCCGACACCGTCATCCCCAAGGGCTCGCAGATCATGCTCATGCTTGCCTCAGGCAGCCGCGACCCGAAGCGCTTCCACGATCCGGACCGATTCGACCCGGATCGGCGTGACAACCAGCACCTGGGGTTCGGCAGCGGCATCCACCTGTGCTTCGGTGGCCCGCTGGCCCGGCGGGAAACCCAGATCGCGCTGACCGAGCTGGTACGCCGGCTCGAGCGACCCAGGCTGGTCGCCGATCCACCGCCGTACCGGCCCAGCCCCGTCCTTCGGGGTCCGATCCATCTGGACATCGAGCAGGGTGACGGTTGACGCGGCAGCCGAGGGCAGTGGGAAGGTCACGCCGCGGCCGACCGGCCAGCTCTGCATTCGACAGCAACCCGCTACCCTCCTCAGCTCCCATCCCGTCCACCGTCGACCCACACACTGTGGAGCGGACGTGGTTCATGGCGTCCAGGTGGAGCGCGCCACTGTGCCTACGACGACCTCGCGGGCCTGGCGGCGCTGCTCGGCGCCACCCCCGGCGTCGTCGAGCACGGCCTGTTCCCTCGGACGCTGGTCGCCGACGTATTCGTCGCCCACGACGACTCGGTCGAACACCACAATCATGCCAAGTCCCGAGCCTCAGAGGATATTTGGTGTGGGCGGATTGCCCTTCATCTCCTCCACTCCGGGGCCCGGTCCTCTATCGGCTTCTCTGCCGCCAGTTCCCGCACCTGCTGATTCCCAGCCATCCCTTGTTCTTCGCAGGGAATCCCGGTCTTCAGGCTGGGCGGGAATGCGATCCTCGGCCCGGAGGCGCGAAGCGCCGGAGTTCGCTGCGCCTGCGGGGTGACGGTCAGGCTGGGCGCTTCTGGTTGTCGATGTAGTCCTTGACGATGCTCAGCGGTGCGCCGCCGCAGGCGCTATTCCCGTACGTAGAGTTCGATGTCGATGCCGGCGTTCGCCGGGATGGTCGATTTGTGCTTGACCTTGTGGTCGACGGGAGTCATGTCCGGCTTGGTCGCCTCCGATGGCCGTTCGCCCTGAGAAACGGTTGTTCCCGGGGGTGGCCAGCATCTCCGCCGCCTCCGGGCGGTACAGGCAGCCAGGACGGCGGGACGCACAGACAGTGACTGATCGGGTGGCCGCCGCTCCTCCGATCGGCGGGGCGCGCTCTGGGGAGCGCGCCAGCGACTGCGCTGCAGGCCCGGGAGAGCGTGGCTGCCTACTCTGAGGGCAAGCCCCGCTGAGCGGTGAGCAGGTCGACGGTGTGTTGCCCGGCTGGTGGCTTCACGCTCGCTGGCTGCCTGGCACTACTGTCGAGATTCCGACGAAGTCGCCTGGCGCCTGTCTCTCCAGGTCAGGGCGGGCCGCGCGACGGTTCAGCAGTGACAGCACAACGGTCAGCAACTGCGTCACATGCCCCGCGTCTGCTGGCTGCTCACCCTGCAGGGGAGAGTGAGGCATCACGCAACAGGAACATCCAGTTGCCCTCGTGCGTACTATCTCTAGACTGCCGCAGGCTAAGGCAGTTGTGTCCTGCGGGTGAGCGGGGGATCCGGTCACCGCAGACGGGACACCCACCTCTATCCGTTCGCACGCATGGCTCCTGACTTTCACCGCCGTGCCCGCGGGCTGCAGAAAGGCCCATGTCATGTCTGAAATCCAGGCCCAGGCAACAGAACTGGCGTCCCAGTACATCGCCCAGGTGACGGGCGACCTTGAGCGCAATGCCAAAGAGCAGGACCGGATCGGTCAGGAGATCGAAGCCCTCCAGGAGCAGCTGCGTGCTCTCCAGCACGACCACACTGTGCTGGTGAACATCCAGCAGGCTCTCGGCAGTGCCAGCCCCGCCGCCGGCGCAGACACCGCCGCTGCGCCGTCCGTGCCGCACCAGGCCTCCGCCGAACTCAAGCAGAGCAAAGCTAAGAAGGCGCCCGCCACGGGCGCGAAGAAGACGGCGTCCATTAAGCCCGCCGACAAGGCCTCGTCCGTGAAGGCGTCCACGGCAGCGGCCAAGCCGACCCTCGTCGAGCTGATCCGCGGTCACCTGGAGCAGGAGAGCGAGCCGCGTTCCGCTGCCGAGATCGCCGTCGCACTCACGCAGGCCCATCCCGACCGGAGCGTGAAGACCACGGTCGTGCGCACCACCCTCGAAGGGCTGGTCGCCAAGAGCCATGCTCACCGTGCCAAGCAGGGCTCGTCGGTCTTCTACACCGCCGCGGCCGCCTCGGAGCCTGCTGCGGCCAAGCCGCAGCAGGAGGCAGTGGCCGACTGAGCTTCCTCCGGCCGCTCAACGAGCTGCCACCATGCCGCACCCCAGTTGGCGCGCCCCGGCCGGGAGATCAGCGCGAAGGACGCAACCTGCGCGCGGCGGTGCGGAACACGGTCTGGATTCTCATGGGCGTTGGGATTGCCGTGCTCGCTGGTGCGGTTCTTGTCGGCGGGGCCGTCCGCAAGCGTCGGCGCGCCGCATCCGCAGACCTCGCACAGGCGGCCGTGCCGCCGGGGTCGGTCCACGGGGGTTGGCCGTACGGAGACCGGAACTACGGGAGGAGGCCCTGAGATGGCATGGGACGAATGGGAGCAGCTGAAAGTCGATGCGTTGGCTCGTCGGCAGAACCAGATGCGACTGGACAGCGCTGCCGCAGCGGGCGGAGGCGGAACTGGGGGCGCGCCCGACCTCAAGACCAACAAGACCGGGCAGAAGACAGCGGTCTCGGCATTGGATGACATCCACAGAGACACGGGCAAGGCGGGCAGCCACGCCGACGAGTCCTCGGCCACGGCCGTGCGGGAATTCACCGGCTGGGACACCGGCTCCGGCCTCAAGGACGCGCATGCGGAGTGGGTACTGCAGGTCAAGAACCTTCAAGGGCGCCTGGTGAAGGACCAGGAATCGTTGAAGGACTCCCATCAGCAGTTCCAGTACGTCGACTACGGCGTCCGGAGCGAGATAGCACAGATCGACGCCGGGCCAGATCCCCGGCGCGAGGCATAGACGACGGGGAGCGGGGAAACGGGGATGCTCACCTATCAGGACGTGGTCACCATCAAACTCGGTGTGCTGACCACGGCGGCCACCGACTGGGACGACATGGCCGACGGGTTCAAGGACCTGGAGACCCTCTACGCGGCCAAGGTGGAATCGGTCGCGACGGACGGCATCTGGCACGGTGTCAGCCAGGCTGCGGCCGCCGTGCAACTCGGGGCAACACGCCAGCAGTTTGCCGACGCGCAGACGGAGGCCCGCGCTATCGCCTCGCTCCTTCGGGACGCGTATCAGCAGTTGGCCAAGTTGATCGGCTACGTGAACGACGTGGTCGAGCGGGTGAAGGCTGACGAGATGTCCGTCAACAGCCAGGGCGAGGCGGTCTACGACTTCCGGAAGCTCACCCCCATGCGGCACGACGAGGACTACCCCAAGTACGTGTCGAAGGCGAAGGACGCCGAGGCCGCCTGGACGAAGAAGATCAAGGAAGCCGTGCAGGCGGTCGACGACGCCGACCAGGGCGTCAAGCTTGCCCTAGACGAGGCGGCTGGCGTCAAGAGCTGGTTCGAGCGAGCGCTGGATCCCTTCGGAGGACAGGCCCACACGTTCAACGGCTCCGCGGTCGGCGACATCGAGGTGTACGAGGCCCGCGAGGCCAAGCAGTACGCGGACCGGCTGCTTCACGGCGAGAAGCTAACAGCCGACGAACGGGCAGAAATGGACCGGGACTTCCGGGACAACGCACACAACAAGGCGTTCAGCCAGACGTTCCTCGACTCGCTGGGCCCCGAAGACACCCTGAAGTTGTCCAACCGCTTCAACGATCTCGCATACAACGAGGACACCACCCACCAGACGCAGTACCTCGGCCTAGGTCGTGTCTTCAAATGATCTTGAGTGGTGGATCATGGTGGGGTGATACGTCGCCATGAACTGTCGGACGCCGAGTGGGAGTTCGTCCGGC